>JAUTCT010000124.1 GCA_030673875.1 Verrucomicrobiota bacterium JB025
CCGCGCCTTCTTCCCGTTCCCCTTCGGTCCGCCACCGATCGCCTCGCCATAGCTGCTCCAGCGGTAATCCGCCGGCTCCTTCACCATCTCCGCCCGCACCGGGTTCAGGTCGATGTATGCCGCCATCGTCCGCGCCGCCACGCCATCCTCCACGATCACGCTCTTGAAGCGGTCCTCCCACAGTGTCCCCTTGCGCCCGTGTCTGCGGTTGTGCCAGGGCGTGTAACGCTGGAGAAAACCCTTCATGAACTCGCTCAAATCATGCATCCGGTAGGTGAAGCGCTCCTGAATCTCCCTTACCCGGAAATCCAGCCCCCTTTCCCGCGCGTCCAGCAACTCCTTCGCCACCTCCGCCACAAACCCCTCTCCATATAGCGCCCCAAGCCGCTTCAGCAACTCATCATCCGAAATCCCTTCCTCCGCCATCGGCGGCACCTCCAACAGAATGTGGAAGTGGTTGCTCATGAAGCAGTAAGCCAGCACCCGGCAGCCCGAAAAATTCTCGTACATCCGCATCAGCGTCCGCAGTTTCTCCCTCTCCTCAGCGCCAAACACCAACCGCCGGTCCACCACCCGGGAAACACAGTGGTAAATCACCGGCTTCACCCGCGAATCCTTCCAAGGAGCAATCCACCGCGCCTTCCTCATGCCCCCCCTTCTACACCCGCACCCACCAATCGCAAGCAAATACTCGATAAAAGGTCCGTCCCTTAATTGGGATATTCCACACCGATCCGGGATATTGATCGGTGTGGAAAACTTTCAGGTTTGCAAGGTCCAGAGTTTACGCAGGCGGGCCACGGATTCGCACCAGGGAGCCCGTTTATAAATCCGCACGCGCACCCAGCGGACGAATCGCTGCGTTCTCTGCGTGGCTCTCGTGACTGCGGAGTTGATGAAGTTGCGGACGATTTCTCCCGCCTTCATCCTGCCCGGATCTCGGGATTTAATACCCTATAAACGGTATGTCCCTTAATCGACAGATTCGTACCATGCGAATTGAAATTCCAGGTGCGCATTACCACGTGATGGCACGTGGCAACCGTCGTGGGACGATTTTCCATGACGACGATGACCGTCGGCGCATGGTGAAACGACTGGACCGCCGCTCCGTAGAGGCGGGAATCACCCCATGCGGGGTTCCGGTGATTCCCGAACAGGTGGACGCGCACGGGGAAGGGCGGGCGGATGAACACGGGGACGGCAATGGCGGGCCGCGATGCACCCGCGCCGCGATGCCACCCGCGCCGCGACGGTTCCCCGACGACGCCCGGCATGGCGAGTTGTGAGCGACCCGCTTTCATGAGTGGCCCCCTGCCCGCCTTTTGCCCCCTCTTTCGCTGACTTCCATTTCCGCCGGAGGGCAAAAAAAATGCCGCGCCCCGTCTGGTGACGGCGCGCGGCATGGATTGTTAGCAAGGATCAGGGTTGCACGAAGCGGTAGAACCGCGCGTCGCCGGAGCCCGTGACCGTGGTGGTGCCGATACCTTCTTCATCCGTGGCGGCCTGCGGGCCGAGGTCGGTCCAGGTCCCCTCTTCCATCGTCGGCGAGGTTTCCAGATTGTATTGGGTATTCGGCGCACCGGTGTATTCGATGGTGACGTTCGGTGGCGTGCCGCCATCGGTGCTGACCGAGGTGATTTCCACCAACCCGGTCACCCCGCCGATGACCGTGACCGTGATCTCACTGGTCACGCTTTCACCGCTGTCGCCGTAGAACACCTCGATGGTGTAGGTCGTGGTCGACGAGGGGCTCAGCACGGTGGTGTAGGTTCCGCCGTTGCCCACGGTGATTCCCTGGTCAACGCCGTTGATCTGAACCGCGGTCGCCTGGTTGGAGACGCTCCAGTCGAAGGTCACCGACTCGCCGTAGTTGATTTCCACGCTGTCGCTGACGAATCCGAGCAGCGGGTCGGAGGCATTCAGGAACGCCGCCCCCTGGGCCGCGATCCGGGTTTCGCTGAGTGCCGTTTCGAAGACGGCGGCCTCATCCATGTAGCCGTCAAGGAAATGGAGGGTGCGCACCTTGTGGCTGCCGAGCACCCAGTTGCCGGTGTTTTCCGGCACTGCGTCGCCGGGCACCTCCACATCGCCGCCGCTCTGCACGCCGTTGATGTAGAAGCGAACCACGTCATCGGATCCGTCGCCACTACCGGCGTCGTAGACCATGTGCAGCAGGCAGCTGGTGCCGTCCGGCAGGATGGTTCCCGAATCATCGACCACGTTGCTGCCGTTGAGGAAGCTGATCATCTGGCCGCCTGCGGTCAGATAGAAAACCGAGCGTCCGGTGCCGGCGCCATCGGTCATGCCGTAGATCAACTGCGGCAGTCCGGAGGCGGACTCGGTCACGTTCACCATCGCGCAGAGCGTGAACGACTGGTCCATCGCGCTGGTCGCGGGGCTGAGAATGCTCACATCCCCGGGCATCTGCATCGCGTTGCCCACGCTGCCGGGAACCGCCGGAGCGCCCTGGACCGGAGTGCCGAGAATGTCGCTGGTGTGGAAGCCGTTGCCGGAGGAGTCAAACACGTAGCCGGCACCGGCCGCTTCCTCGAAGCGGTAGTAGAGCTTCGGAGAATCCGCGAGGATCGCCACGCTCAGGTCATTGGCGGCCGGGTCGCTGAAGACGCCCACGGAGACTTCGGTCGTGCCCGGGTTCGAACCACCGGTGACGGTCGTCGTGTAGGTGACATTGGCCGTCGGCGACTTGGTGAGCACCACCACGCCGTCATTGTCGGTGTCGAGCGCCATGAGGTCGTCCACGGTGGAGTCGAGCGAGTTGCCGAGCTCCACGCTGTCGGCTGCCGGATCAAAGGTGATCGTGAGTTCCGTCGTCTGGCCCGGAGTGAGCACCGTCGGCGAGGCCGCCATCCCGGTCGGCACGTAGCTCACGCCACGTGCGAGGAAGGTGTCGAACAATCCGCCGAAGTTCTGGGTGTTAGAAAGGGCGCCGACGATGATGTAGGAAATATTCGTCGATGCCGGCGCCACCGAGCTGGTGATGCTGCCGTTGATTTCGATCTCGGTCGGATCGCTGCCGGTCGGGTTGAAGCGCACGGAGATCGACCCCATTTTGGCGGGATTGTATTTGCCCTCGCCGACGCTGCCGGAGCCCGGCTCGGATTTCTCGATGCCGGTCTGGGTGTAGTTCGAGCCGTTGTTGGTTTCCGAAACGCCGGATGTGTGGGACATTCTCACGCCGTAAACGAGATTGTCGTTCTCGTCGTAGGCGTTGAGGTAGATCCGTTTTTCCTCGTATCCGGTGCGGGTCCGGCCCCAGTCCCAGCTCAGGGTGGCCGGGGCGTTCTCAAAGGTGATCGGCGAGGTGAAGTTCGCCCGGATCGACGCGTTTCCGCCGCCAACGGTGGCACGGTCCAGCACCAGCGCGGAGTTGGTGTCGTCGGAGTTGTTTTCGATCCCGTAGGTCTCGAGCGACGCATCGACGAAGTCGCTCCAGCTTCCGGTGGAGGTCTCCCAATTCAGGCTCTCCGCAAGATCATTCGGCTGCAAATCCAGCGCGTCGTTGAAGTCCGCGTCGAGCACGGTTTCATAGTCCTCGCTGAAGACGTCGACCTCGACGCTGGCGTCATACACCTCGCTGCCAACCGTGGCGGAGGCGGTGTAGGTGATGGTTTCCAGCACCTCGCTGGTCGTCTTGCTCACCGAGACCGTCACCACGCCGTCGTTGTCGGTGTCCAGCGCCAGGAGGTCGATCACCTCAAAGTCGTGGTCGTTGCTCAGCTCTGCGCTGGTCGCCGCATCGTCGAAGACCACTTCGATATCCACGCTCGAACCGCTTGCCATCTCGGTGGCCGCGGCGGAGATGCGGGTGCGGATGTCGACGTCCACCGTGGTGGCAGTCAGATAGAAGGTCAGGTCCTGCCCGGTGTTGACCGTGTTGCTGCCATCGTAGCCGTTGAGCAGGACGCCGCTGCTGTAGCCGACCTGCTGGGACAGCTGGAAATACGTTTCTCCATCAGAGTTCGGCGTGTATTCCACGTAGAATCCGTATGCGGTGTTGCTGGAAAGCACCGGCGCCAGGGAACTCAGGTCGAAGTAGAGGAAGCTGCCGCCATCGATCGTCGTGTCGCCGAGCGAGAACACCTCGCCGTCGACAATCGCCTCCATGCCCGTGCCGTTCAGCGGGTCGCCGTCGTCCATGCCGTCACCGCTGACCCAGGCTGCGGTGTCGGTGCCGGAATCGGAGGGGTCCCACTTGAAAATCCAGAGCGTCAGTTCGCCATCGGTGAAGGTCTGTGAGCCGCTCTTCAGCAGCGCCAGTTCTTCCAGCTGCCAACCGAGCCCGAAATCCCCGGTGTCGGAAGTCACCAGCGACTGGCCGCGACCGCGGTTGGTGCTGGTTTCACTCTCCGCAAAGGCGCGGGTATAACTTCCGGTTCCGGCATTGGAGGCAATGACGTCGGAGGTCGGCGCGGAGTTGTCGATGGTGAGCGTCCCGGCACCTACCGCCAGCGGCAGGGCACCCAGACACATCCACATGTATTTGGCGTATTTCATGAATCTTGCTTTAGTCGTGGGTATTGAGTTGGAGCACCCTCCGGAACAAGCAAAACGGAACCATCCGACATCGCCATGACACAGTGTCCGGAGTATTCAACCAACTGCCGCGAAGTTCACAATTGATCCCCCGATCGCTCAAGACGCAAAGCCCGGAAAATCATGGATTCTCCACAGCCTCTGTACACCCGGGGAACACAGAAAACAATCCGTGCTGATGGCTCGGTTTCCGGCATGCCGGGGCATTCCCCATCTTCCTTGACGGGGTGGTTCAAAAACGCGAAACAGAAGCGTTGGTTCGGCCGCTCGGAGGAAACCTAACAAAACCCACAGAACCCAACTCAAACCCATGGACCGGCCGCGTGACCCGCGTGGCTCGAGCCTGAGTCGTCTCCCGTCGGGACCGCTGCGGCACCTCCGTGCCCGCCGCCAACAACAACCGAAAACATATCACATGAAAACAAAACCCAACACATTCCGACCGAGGCTCGCAGACGCGGTTCCCATCCTCGTTTCGACCGCCGTCGTCGCCATTCTGTTCCAAAGCGCTGACGCGGCCGAATACGTCAAAGGCTACTCCACCGGCGGAGGAAGCCAGCTGCTCGCGGCAAACGGAGGCACCGGCCAAACCTTGTTCGTCGACCAGGCGGCAACCGGTGGAGGCGACATGAATGCCGACGGAGGAAACCCGACATGGGGCTGGGAAATCGCCAGCACAGGGACCTGGGACCTCGATGACCGGGTGGTCTTCACCGGCATCGCAATGCCGATCTGGGCAAACAACCCCACCACCGATGGAACCGGAAACACCCAAAACGCAACCCACCGGATCCGTTTCTACAGCTGCGGCGAGAACGACAGTTTCGACGGAACCGGCACCGACGAACTGATCGGCGAGGTCGACGTGACCTTCAATTCGGCCGGCGCCGGAGTTGACGAATATTATGTCAACTTCGACACTCCGATCGAATGGACCAACGCCGACTCGACCTGCTTTTACTTCTATATCCAGGCGCTCGAACTCAGTGAGGGATCGGGGCTCGCCATGCGTTTCAAGACCGGCGAAACAGGAACCGGCTCGCCGATCAAAAACCGCACCAATGGCAACACCCAAACCATCGGCGGATCCACCACCACACGCCTGAGTGTGGCGGGCGTCGTGAACGAAATCACCTGGTATGGTGACGGCGTCACCGGAGCCACCGATTGGGACACCACTTCGGATTTCTGGAACTCCGGAACCGAGAGCTACAGCGATGGGGACACGGCGGTCTTCAACGAGGATTTTGATGGCGTGAGCTCGATCATCAATCTCACCGGCACACTCAGTCCGGCGGGGATCAGCGTCATCAACTCGTCCACGGGTCCGGTCCCCGAATACATCTTCAGCGGGACGGGCGGCCTGACCGGCAGCACCGGACTCTCCCACACCGGCGACGGCACCCTGACGATCAGCAACACCGGCCTCAACGACTACACCGGACCCACCGGAGTCTCGGGCGGAACCGTCAAGCTCGGCCGGGCCGACGCCATCTCGACGGCAAGCTCCGTGACGGTCGGCTCCGCGGACTACGATGCCGAACTCGTGCTCAATGGCTTCGACCAAACCGTCGCCGGCCTGAACAGCGCGGGCGAGGGAACCAACCGGATCATCAACGGCACGTCCACACCGGTCACCCTCACCGTCAACTCCGACTCAAGCAGCACCTATGCCGCCGAAATCGGCAACTCGGGCGCTCCTTTCGAGGACGACGACAACACCATCACCCTGGTCAAATCCGGCTCGGGGGAACTCGCCCTCACCGGAACGAGCGGCTACAGCGGCGGCACGGTCATCAACGGCGGCATCATCAGGATCGCCGACGACTTCGCCCTGGGGTCGGCACCCACCAGCCCGGTTGCGGATTCCATCGTGCTCGACGGCGGCATTCTCCGGACCCACATGGCGTCGGATACCGGAGGCAGCTTTGAAATCGACGAGAACCGCCTGATCACCCTCGGTGACGGCGGCGGTGAAATCCGGGCCACCACTCCCAGCGGTGCGTGGACGGTCACCTACAACGGGGTGATTTCCGGCACCGGCTCACTCACGAAGTCGTTCGCCCAATCCCTCGAACTGGGCGGCGAAAACGACTACACCGGAGACACCATGGTGACCGGCGGCCTGCTGCTGGTGAACGGAGACGCACTCCCGGACGGCACCAAACTGGTGATCGACGGCGGCAAGGTGGCGTCCTCCGGCACGGAAGTCGTGGACACCTTGTTCTTCGGTGAGGAACAACAAGTGGCGGGAACCTGGGGCGCCACGGACTCCGGCGCGGAACACATCGATGACACCCGCTTTTCCGGAACCGACGGCGTGGTCAGCGTCACCACCGGCCCGTCCAACTCATACGCCGACTGGGCGGCGACCAACATCACCGCCATCGACCCGGCCGCAGCCGCCGAATTCGGCGACGATGCCAACGGCGATGGCATGGACAACGGCCTGAAATGGATCCTCGGCGGCAACCCGCTGGCCGTGGACAGCCCCGCGCTGGTCACAACCACGATGGATGCCACCAACGTGACGTTCACCTTTGAACGCAACGACGACAGTGACGGCAACGCCACCCTGAACTTCCTCTGGAGCACGGATCTCGCCAGCTGGAATGAAGTCGCGGTGACCACCGGCAACAGCACCGACCCGGATGGCGTCATCGTCGATGTCACCGACGGCGCGGGAACCGATGCGGTGACCGTCACCCTGCCACGCAGTCTGGCCGCCGACGGCAAACTCTTCGGCCGGCTCGACGCCACGCTTCCCTGAAGCACCTCACTCCCGGTCACACGGCGGAATTTCCCCCGCTGAGTGACCGGGAAACCTCGTTTCGGGTGTGCGCACCCCGGTCATCATGCAAATCTAAACCCTTGATGACTAGGGCGGAGGAACTCAGCCTCCCCTACCCTCATGGTGCCCCAATCCCGATGAACACTGCTCAAATCACCAGCCTTACCCTCATTTGCACCACCGCCCTCGCACCATGTTCCCTGATCTGGGACGGCGGCGGTGACAACTACAGCGTGTTTCAGGAGGCCAACTGGACCGATGACAGCGGAGTGGCCGGAACGGACCCGCCGGCCGACACGCTCAATGGCGCGACCCCCGTGCTTTATGACTGCCTGATCGACGGCGACATCAACGTCGGCGGCGGCGGCGGAGCGGGCAACCATTTCGACCTCGGCGAAGGAACCTCACTGACCCTCAGCGGAGGCACCTCATGGCTCTCGGCCACCGGCTATGGCATCCGGGGCACCTCCGGCGGCGCCACCGAGTCCCTGCTCATTTCCACCAGCGGCACAATCCGCACGACCCTCCTCTCCGACCTCCAGGTCACACTCACCAGCGGCACCCTCGAACTCAGCGAGAGCGACAACCCGCTGCCGGCCGCAACCGTCGACTTCAGCCCGGGCTCCACCGGCATGCTGCACCTCACCGCGGAAACCACCACCGACACCCTGGCCGAACACCTTGCCAAAATCACCATCGATGGCGCGGCCGCCGTGGTCGGCGGAAACGTCACCGTCGCATCAGACGGCAGCAACGGAACCTGGATCGGACTGTTCTCGGGAAATGCCGACAGCGACCTCGACGGACTCAGCGACGACTACGAAGTCAACACCTCGCTCAGCAACCCCTACCAGCGGGACAGCGACGGCGACGGCACCCCCGACGGCCTCGAAATCGAACAATCCCTCGACCCCAATAACCCGGAGGAGTTCCTCGACCGCCCGAACATCATCTTCTTCATCGTCGATGACCTCGGCTACGGCGACCTCGGTTGTTTCTGGCAGGACCAGAAATCCGGCACGCAGAAATTCGACACCCCGGGCATCGACACGATGGCCGCGGAGGGCGCCAAGCTCACCCACCACTACATCGCGGCATCGGTGTGCGCCCCGTCGCGCGCATCCATCATGCAGGGCCGCCACCAGGGACACGCCGATGTGCGCGACAACCAGTTCGACAAGGCGCTGGCGAACAACCACACGATCTCCAGCGTCATGCAGCGGGCCGGCTACCGCACCATCCACGTCGGCAAAAGCGGCATCGCCGGCGGTGAAGGCAGCACCGACCTCACCGGCGACGGTTCGCAAAACCTCGGCGCCCACCCGCTCGATCGCGGCTTCGACGAGTTTTTCGGCTACCTGTTTCACGGCGACGGCCACGAGCACTACCCGCAGAACGGCGGCACCGGAAAAACCGCCCACATTTACAACGGCTACCAGCAGATCACCAACGCATCCAGCGACCTCTACACCACCGACGCATGGACCGCTTACGCCAAAAACGCGATCACCACCGAGGCTCAGGACGGTGACAACCAGCCGTTCTTCCTCTACCTCGCCTACGACACTCCCCACTTCAAGATGTCCCGACCGATGGTGGAATACCCCGCCGGAGGCGGACTCACCGGAGGCATCCAGTGGACCACCGAGACCGACCCGGACGGCAACGTGAAATACGCCTCCACCTGCGCGGGCACCAGCCCGGTGGACGATGACAACGCCGACGACCTCGGCTGGGAACACCCGTCAGTCGACCCGTCGTGGCCGCTCTCCAACCGCAAACACGTCGGCATGATCCGCCGTATCGATTCCTCCATCGCCGACATCCTCCAGCTCCTCAAGGACCTCGAGATCGACGACAACACGCTGTGTGTCTTCACCTCGGACAACGGCCCGCACAACGAAGGCAACGACCCGCGCTACTTCGAATCATTCGCCGACATGGAAGGCATCAAGCGCGACATGTGGGAAGCCGGCATCCGCGTGCCGACCATCATCCGCTGGCCCGGCCAAATCCCGGCCGCCACCGGCGACGAAGCCAACATCGCCGAAATCGACTACCCGATGGCGGCCTGGGACTGGATGCCGACCTTCGCCGAGATCGCACAGGTCCCCGCACCGGCATGGTGCGACGGTGTCTCGATCCTGCCGGAACTCACCGGAACCGGCACCCAGCGCGACAAGGGCTACCTCTACTTCGAATACCAACACACCGGCTCCACACCGAACTGGTCGGATTTCCCCAACCACCGCGGCGAGAACCACGGCGAAATGCAGTGCCTGCGGATCGGTGACTTCATGGGCGTGCGCACCGGCATCTCCACGGCCGACGACGATTTCCAAATTTACGACGTCACCAACGACCCGGCCCAGGGAACCGACCTCGCCCCCCTGATGAGCACCCTGCAGCAGGAAATGAAGGACCTCGCGCTGCAGGCCCGGCGCCCCGGCGGCGGAGTGAGCCGGCCGTATGACTCCGATCACGTGCCCGCGGTCACCGCCGATGTCGAAGCGGGGCTGGAATTCGCAAGCTACGAGGGGATCTGGACCTATGTTCCGGAGTTTCGCGACCTGACGCCCGCCTCCACCGGAACGGTCGACGGCATCGACCTCTCGGTGCGCTCGCGCGATGACAACGTCGGCCTGCTGTTCACCGGATACATCCTCGCGCCGAGTGCCGGGACCTATACGTTCTATCTGGCATCCGACAGCGGATCCGACCTGTTCATCCACGATGCCCACGTGATCGACGACGACTTCGCCCACAGCGGCGCGGAAGTCTCCGGATCGATCAACCTCGAATCCGGACTCCACCCGGTCCGCATCTACTATCGCCATGGTATCGGCTCCCACGCGCTCGACCTCAGCTGGTCCGGGCCGGACATCACCAGGGAACCCGTCCCCGACTCATCACTGCGGCGCGACGGAGTGCCCGGGCCGATTCCCATCGCCCTCGCCGACAGCGCGACAACCCACGGGGAAGCGGTCGATATCGACGTGCTCGCCAACGACTCCGACGACGGCCTGCCGGACCCGCCGGCGGCACTCTCGATCGTCTCCGTCGGCAGCCCCGCAGCCGGCACCGCCAGCGCCATCGGCGGGCTGATCCGCTACACGCCCGACTCGGGATTCTACGGCACCGATTCATTCAGCTACACCATCACCGACGGCGACTCGTTCGCCAGCGCGCAGGTCTCGGTCAACGTTTCCTATCAGGCGGACGACCTCTGGATCCCGCTCAACGAATGCGCCGGTTCGAGCGTCTACGACGCCGGCGGCATCCTGCTCGGATCGATGTCCGGGTTCGACGACTCCGACGCCGCGCGGATCGGCGGAATGCACGGCATGGCGGTCGCGTTCGATGGCACCGACGACCAGGTTTCCCTCGACGGCATGCCATCCGGGATGCTTCCCGTGGGTGACTCGCCGCGCACGATGATGTGCTGGCTGCGCATCCAGCCCGGCGTGGCGAATGAAAACCAAACAATGTTCGGCTATGGTGAAAACACCAGCGGCCAGCGCTTTTCCTTCCGCACAAGCGCCGGTGCCAGCAACCCGGCCAACCAGAAACCACGCCTCGAAGTGCAGAACGGCTACATCGTCGGCAACACCATCCTCGACGACGGCAACTGGCACCATCTCGCCATCGTCATCGACGACTTCAACGGCGACGGCAGCGTGAACGTCGCCGAAACCAAAATCTACGTCGACGGCCAGATCGACAGCAACCCGTCCGACAACGCGGACCCCCTCATTGACGCGGGCAACTCGTCCTCGCAGGTGATCAACACCGCCGCCAACTCCACCCCCGTGCTCGGCGGCTCGAACCATTCGGCAAACTACAATTTCGCCGGAGACCTCGACGAATTCCGCGTCTTCCCCAGCGCGCTGACCACCGCCGATATCCAGGCGCTCTACTCAGCGGCCAACGAATCCTCCGCCGCATGGCACCGCCGCTACCTCGGCACGGCGGCCGTCGACTGGTCCGCCGACCTCGACGAGGACGGCATCTCGCGCCTCGGCGAATACGCCTTCGGCGGCAACCCGCAGATCAACGACGCGGTCCAGCTCCAGCCGACCTCCCACTTCAACGCCACCACCGGCCGGCTCGAAACCACCTTCCGGCGGCGTTCGGACGGCTCCCACCTGCTGGTTTACGACGTCGAGCAATCCCGCGACCTCGCCGACTGGTCCACCCTCAGCGCCAGCGAAATCGGCGGATCGGCGGTCACCCTGTCCGCGGGCGAATGCCTCGAACAAGTGACCTTTGAGTCGGACGCCACCTCGGCAGAGGAACCCCGGCAATTCCTGCGCGTGAAAGTGAACTTCGCGCCGTAGGACGCCGCACCCGCCGGCCAGCATCAAAACTCCAGCGGGTGCTCGACGATCTCCAGCGGTTTATCAGAGAGAATCCTCGAACGGATCGCATCCAGATCCGCCCGCCCCGCATCGACATGGATCTTCAACAAGCCCGGAAACCGCGCCGGCTCGCTCCACCCGAGCGGGCATTCCCGCAAGTCAATCTCCTGGATCGAGAGCCCGTCCAGGGACGAAAGATCGGCCGGATCCGTGCTTACAAGCCGCAGCGTGCGCAACTTCAGGTGGCGCAGGATCGGCCGCGCCCCATCGAAGGTATTGAAGCGGAACCCCGGTCCGAAACCGATCGTAAGCGACCGCGCCTCCGGATCATGCTGGAAGTTCTCCATGCTCCAGCCCGGATTGACAAACCTCAGGAAGCGCCGGATCACCGGCCCGTAATCATCCGTCGCCGGACGCGTCTCCACATCGAAGGCCAACAAACTGTCGAGAAATGCCGTGGGTTCGTTGGTCTCCTCCTCCACCCCGTCCAGAAACCCGACTAACTGCCCGATCGTCGGCCGTGACTTCAAATCAAATGCAAACCCGCTGAAGTGCTCCGCAATCCACGCCTGGTTGAACGGCACATGCTCGCGCACAATCGGCAGCAGCCCGGCCGACTTCGCAAAGTTCATCTGCATGTTCGCCAGCCGGAACCGCAACACCTGGGTGGTCTGGTTTTGCGGGTCAATCGCCAGCGTCTGATCCGCCAGATCCGAAATCCGCTGATAGGCCACCAGTGGCTCCGTGCTCCTGAAAATCAACCGGCTGAACAAGCGCAGGCATGACCGGGCGATCTCGCTCGCCAGATACTCGCGATCCTCTTCCCTGGACTCGATCTGCGACGCCAGCGACACCGTGGTCTGCTGCAGGGTGTTGGCACGGCTCAGCAGCTTCTCCGCGCGCCGGTGCTCCATCCGCGCCAGCGTCCGGTGGTTTTGAATCCCCTGCACGAACAACACGCTCACCACCGTCAGGCTGACCACCGAGACCAACATCACCGCCGACGCCAGCTGGTTGCGCCACACGAAACGCCCGACCTCCTGAATGAATCCGGGATTCTCCGCCTCCGTCGTGTGGCCGGACAAATAGCGCGCGATGTCCCGCCTCAGCTCGTTGACCGTGGCATAGCGCCGGGCGGGGTCCCGCGCCACGGCCTTCATCACCACCGCCTCCAGGCGCGCCGGGATCTTGAGCTCCGGGAAACGCTCGCGCGGCGGCACGATCTCCCGCTCCCGCGTTTGTTCCAGAATCTCCTGGCCGGATTTCCCCGTAAACACCGGAGCCCCGGTCAGAATCCCGTAGAGCATGCACCCGAGCGCAAAACAATCGGTCCGCTCGTCCCGCTCCCCGCCCGGCGTGACCTGCTCGGGAGCCATGAATCCCGGCGTCCCCTTGATCTCGCCATTCAGGGTCATGCCCTCGCTGGCCGCCTCGTCGCCTGCGCCCTCGCCCATCTCGAGCTCGTCCACTTCCTCCACCGATTTCCCCAGTCCCCAGTCACACACCAGCACCTCGCCGAAGCGGTCGACCTGGATGTTGTCCGGCTTCAGGTCGAGATGGAGAATGCCGCGGGAATGAGCGTAGGCCACCGCATCACACACCTTCAGGTAGATTTCCAGCAACTCCCGCTCGTCCACCTCCTGACCGTCCGCCCCACCGTCGCCAATCCCCAGATAATCGGCAAGCGTCCGGTCCGACTTCAGATCCATCGTGAAATACGGCCGGCCGTCGACGTCCACCCCCACATCATAAATGTTGATGATGTTCGGGTGCACCAGCGACGAGGTCAGCCACGCCTCGTGCACGAAGCGGTCCAACTGCTCGGGCCCCAAATCCGCCCGCGGCCGCGCCATCGCCAGCCACTTCTTGGTCCGGCTGTCATAGACCCGCGAAACCTCCTTCGAGCCCCCTTTGGAAATCAAACACTCGTCGCGGTATCGCACCGCCACCTCCGACAGCTCGTGATACAGCGGACTGATCGCCTCGAAGCCAGCCTCGTCCAGCTGGTTCGCCTCGTGATAGGCGGCCACCAACCGGCGGTCGGTGACCCGGCGCTGTGCATCCGGATTCATCCCGGGAGTGATGGCTCGAGCTCCGCCGTGATCGCGCGGATCTCGAGGTAGAGCCGCCGCTTCACCCGCTTGCGCAAGGTGTAGACCGACGACACCGTGAGCTTCGTGCGATCCGCGATCTCAGCCGCGGAATGACCGTCGAGAAACAACTCATACGCCTCCACCGCATTGCCGCGGAATGCCTCGCGCACCCGCTCCATCGCCAGCTGCCCCACATACCCGGCCCACTCGTCCTCGATCATGCGGTCGATTTCCGAGGAATTCATCCGGTTGAACCATGACGCTTCCCGGTCCTCCACATAGTCCCGCATCCTCCGCGTCCGGTAGCGTTGTTTCGAAAGGTGCGCCCGTGCCGCGTTCCGGATCACCGCACTCAGCCAGCTGCGGAAGCGCCCTTTGCCGGGATCATACCCCTGGAGATCCCGCGTCAGCGTAAACAAGATCTGCTGACTCAGGTCCTCCACCTCGTCGGCATGCACGTTCATTTCCAAGAGGATGTAGGAAATGAAGCGGTGGTATTTCTCCACGAAATCGCGCCAGGCGGCTTCGTCCCGCGGATCACACGCACGCCGGATCAGGGTATGCATGGTCGCCTCCCGCCCCCCCTCTCTCACCAGTTTCCTTGCCTGCATTTCGGCTCTTGTAACTCGTGGCATGCCAAGTGCCGAGCAGATTTTCCCCAAGCTCCCAAGCAGCGCCCTCACACGCCAAATTACTCCCGCCGATCCGAGACCGCCGGGCCGGGTTCTGCGGGCAATGCCCACAATTTCGAAAAAATTTCGCCCTACTGTCCCAACGCCATTTCCCACCCGGCCATACTGATTTGCAAGCTGAGAACCAGTGGTGGGCACGGTGGGCGTTCCCGCCGCCCTCATCCATCCCTTTGGGCGGAACCCATGTCGGTTCCACCGCCGCAAACAACGCAACCCACAAACAACACACTCGAATCCAATCCATTGATCCAATGAAACGACCTTCAAGACCACCCCACTCCATCCCCATTCTGCTGTCCGCAGCCACGCTGATGGCCGCCGCCAACGTCCAGGCGGACACGATCAACTTCCTCGGCGGCAACCTGGCAACCGCATCCAACTGGGATGGCGGCGTGAAACCCGGCGCGGGCGACGTCGGAACCATCAATGTCGACGGCACCCTGAACATCGGCAACACACTCGGAGGCTGGATCAACGGCGATCCTGAATTGATTGTCGACAACGGCGCCACCATCACCTGCTCCGGCGACTGGGGGCACACCCTGGTCCTCAGCTCGACCGTCAACGACGGCACGATCATCGCCGGCGATGACATCTTCGCCAACAGCTCGCTGATGATCTTCAACACGGGGTCGACAGCCTCGGCCGCCGACGACTACGAGGCCAACGGCGGCGGAACCCTCACGATCAACGGCGGAACCCACACGGCCGGGGACACCTTTGGCGCACAAACCAACAGCACGCTCAATCTCACCGGCGGAACCATCACCGCCGGCCAGTTCCGCGTGGCCGCCACCGGCACCATCACCCTCGACGGCACCGCAATCCTCTCCGGCGACGGTGACACGTCCCTCCTCGAAGGCACGGTCGCCATCTCAAGCACCTGGACCGGATCCTGGACGATCAGCACGCTCACCGGCACCGACTGGGAAACCGTAGCCACCAGCGGCACCTGGACGCTCGACGGCACCACCATCGACGCGACGGTTTTCGCCGAAAACTTCGAAGTGACCAACGGCGGCACCACCCTTTCCCCGGTCAGCCCGCCATCCCCGCCCACCCTGGTCAGCACCGACCCCGCCAATGGCGCAACCGGCGTGGTGGCCACCAACTCGCTCGTCGCCACCTTCGACGAGGCGATCGCCCTCGGCACCACGGGTGACGTCACCATCACCAACCTCACCACCTCCAGCACCACCGTCATCTCGCTGCCGGGACCGGATGCGGACGGCACCCTCACCGTGTCAGGATCCGCCCTGACCATCGACCCCGCCGCCGGCCTCGACGCCGGTGACCAATACGCCATCCAAATCAGCTCCACCGTCGTCGAAGACCTCGATGGAAACACCTACGACGGCATCAGCGACACCACCACCTGGAGCTTCACCACCGACGGCACCCCGCCGGCTCTCCTGCTCACCTCTCCCTACAACGGCCAAACCGATGTGCTCCCCGCAACCAATCTGCAGGCATCCTTCACCGAAGCCATCGCACTCGGGACCGGCACCATCACCATCAGGAACCTGACCACCTCCACCGACATTGAAATCTCGGTGCCGGGCACCGATCCGGACGGCACCGTCACGATCTCGGGCATCAACCTGACCATCGATCCCGCCGTGGACCTCACCGCCGGCGACCAATACTCGATCGAGATCGATTCCACCGCCATCGAAGACCTCTCCGGCAACCACTTCGCCGGCATCTTCACCACCGACACCTATCCCTGGACCTTCACCACCGACGCCTCCGCGCCGACGCTCGTGTCCACGGACCCCGCCGACGGTGACACCAACATCGTCACCTCCACCAACCTGACGGCCACCTTCAGCGAGGACATCGCCCTCGGCACCACCGGAACCATCACCCTCAGGAACCTGACGACCTCCACCGACGTCGAGATCTCCGTTGCCGAAACCGAAGACCCCGACGGCACCCTCACAATCGACGGCACCGTCCTGACCATCGACCCGGCGCTCGCTCTGGCCGCTGGAAACGAATTCGCCGTTGAAATCAGCGCCGGCGCCATTGTCGACCTCGCGGGGAATGCCTACGCCGGCATCCTCTCGACCGACGATCCCAACTGGAGCTTCACCACCGACGGCACCGCGCCCGCCACCATCGCCACGGGCCCGCTGACCGGCGCCTCCGAGGTTGCCACCTTCAGCAGCCTCAGCCTGACCTTCGACGAGGACGTGCAGGCCGGCACCGGAACCATCACGATCCATCTCGCCAGCGACGGCAGCGTGTTCGAGACGATCGATGTCACCTCCGCCAGCATCACCATCAGCAACGGCAAGGTCACCATCCTGCCGACTTCCGGGCTGACCGCCGGCACCAGCTACTACGTGACCGTCACCGATGGCGCGTTCACCGATGCCTCCGGAAACGCATTCGCCGGAATCAGCGACTCCACGACCTGGACCTTCACCACCGAGTCCGGAGACAAAATCCTCTTCGCCGACACCTTCAATCGTGCGGACGACTCGGACCTGAACGCCGCCGACACCGGCAAGTCCGGCGTGCTCGCTCCGCTCGACTGGGCCGAGGTGCTCCTCGCCGCCGATCCACTCGTTCAGGACAACGCACTCCATCTCGGCGAAACCTCAGCCGGCGGTGGCTTCAGCGTCCTCTATCCGGACCACAACTTCACGGATACCGCGATCACCCTTGGCAACGGATTCAGCGTTTCCGTGGATCTGGTGAACGCCGCATCCACCGGCTCCACCCGTTTCATGGGCATCGCCGTCGGCCAGTCGAAAACCGAAATCGACGCCTGGACCGCCAACAACCCGAACTCGTTTGACTCGGACTTCTTCGTCGGCATCGATCCCACCGGCACGGAGGAACTCAAGGTCTTCGTCAATGCGTCCGAAGTGTTCCAGACCGGCTTCTCCCTGACGCCGCCGCAGACCCTGTCTGTCGACTTCACCCTCACCAGCTTCGCCTCCGGAGCCCCGGTCTCATACGAGGTGTTTGTCGACGGTGCTTCCATCACCACCGGCAGCTTCAACTGGTCGGGCGCGGAAGAGAACTACATCGCCCTCTTCTCGAACTACACCCAGACCCAGGCGATCATGGACAACTTCGTGGTCCGCTCAAACGTCGCCTTCGTCGAGGATGCCCTCCAGCTCGAAATCGCCACATCCGGCACGGATCTCGAGTTCTCCTGGAACAGCCTCGCCGGCATGCAGTACCACCTGCTCTCGTCCACCGACCTGTCGACACCGGTCAGCTCCTGGGCCCCATACAACGACGGAGTCACCACCTACGAAAACATCGTCAGCACGGGCACCGGCACCCAAACGCTCACCGGCGTGATGATGGACGGCACCCGCCGCTTCTTCGCCCTGAGCGAGGAGGAAGTGATCATCGAGCCGTTGTTCGAGACAGACTTCGAAACCGACAACGGTGGCTTCACCGCCACCGGAACCAACGACGAATGGGAATACGGCATGCCGAACTCGGACAACAACTACGCCGTCGCACTCGACAGCAGCAACTCCACCAACTGCTGGGGCACCAACCTCGGAGATGGCTCGACGGACATGGGCTTCATCGATGACACGGCGGACTCCATCCTGCGCTCCCCGGACATCGACCTCACCGCAGTGACCGATGCCGTCCTCGAGTTCTCCGCAGCATACGACACCACGTCCAACGATACCTTTGAGATCCTGATCCGGGACGCCTCCACCGGCACCCTGATCGACACCCTCAACCCGATCCCGTTGGCCGTCGAATCCACATGGACCCCGCTCGGTCCGTTCAGCCTCTCGGCCGCGGCCGGCAGCACGGTCTATCTGGAGTTCCACTACCAGGGCGCCGATCCCAACTTCATCGGCGTTTACATCGACGATGTGACCATCACCCCGACCTCGTTCTAACGGCAGGTTCCGGAACGGAGCGCCCCGCCGCCCGCCACTTCGGCCGGATCCACTGCGGCAAGCCAGCCCTCCGTTCTCCAACCACGTCTCCCCCAAACCAACATTTCCCTTTTCGACTGGGGGGTCGGCCGGGGCACCTGCAATGCGGGTGCCCCGGTTTTTTTTGATCTTGTAACATGATTCGCAGTCTTCCCGTCGGGTGGAAAGGAGCCACCCGGAGCGCATGTGCGGCGATCACCTCACCCCGACTGCAGGAGGTCACGCCATGGTTCAGCTGATATCGGGTTCACTCACCACAGCGGTCACAAGCCATGCCGGGCAAGCCGACCGCCACTCCGCATGAAATGCGAAATCATCAAGACATGAATTAAAATGTCCCAATTCACCCAATCCGCGATCCATTGTCATCGATACCGTGTCCAGCCACGCATCATTGCAATTCGTGAAACTTTCATCTTGGAAAGCGCTACCATAGTATTTACTTTGTAAATACAGCGAAAGCGACTACCCGATCAAAATCAATTCGCCGAAATCTCAACAACCATGAGTCACAATCCGAACACACAAAGCTCAAGGACCCTCCCCTTCCGTCGCGCGTTGGAGAAGCCGTCCGCCCGGGTCATCCCGCGTCCGAACTTGCGCGACAGGGGCTTCGCCTTGGTCGTCACGGTTTCCATGATGGTGCTGCTCGCGGTGGTCGCGCTTGGCCTGCTGTCGCTCTCGACCATCTCCCTGCGCTCCAGCTCGCTGGCGGCGGACACGATGGTGGCAAGGGCCAACGCCCGCCTCGCATTGTCCATGGCATTGGGCGAACTGCAACGGTCCCTCGGCCCCGACGCCCGCGCCAGCGCCCGCGCCGAAACTCTCGCCAAAGACTCGCGCATCGGAACAAGCGTCTCCGCAAACACCCCCAAAGCATGGTGGGTGGGCGTCTCGCACAGCGACGGAAGCACCCCGATCGGCACCGAAAACAACGACGTCGTCTGGCTGGTCTCCGGCCTGCCCGACGGCAACATCGCCGGCAGCCTCAACGACCCGGTCAAAATGATGAGCTCGGGAACCCTCGACCTCACCGAATTCACCGGCGGCGAGGACATCAAGGCCGGCCGCGTCTCCGTCCGGGACAACGACGGCAACGACACCGGATCCTACGCCTGGATCGTCGATGATCACGGCATGAAAGCCCAGCTCGCCGCCGACCATCCGGACGTCAGAAACGACAACGACGACCACCCGTCCGGCGGCGTGCTCGCCGCCTCCTACCAACCCGGAATCCTCGATGACATGTCCGCACTCGAAGCCGTGGACGACGATGAACTGCAAAAAGCCGGCTGGCTCGGTGACTACGAACTCGTCGGGCTCAACACCGCCACCGCCAAATCAAAATACTTCGCATTCACCGCCCTCTCACATGGCGTGCTCTCGGACACCCGCAACGGCGGCCTCAAAAAGGACCTGACCATCGCCTTCGAGCGATCCGCGGTTTTCGACAAGGTCTTCCCCTCGTCCGACGAAGACAAATACCTCGTCATCGACCCCGACAAGCGGCCCACCGAACTGGTCACCAACGGCTACATCAACTGGGGGATCTTCAACGCCTACTACAACCTGAAGAAATACATCACGACTGTCTCCAGAACCCCCGTCCTGCGCACCAATACCTTCACCAAGGAAGGCCTCTACAACGGCACCTCGTCGGCCACCCAGGGCACCGCCGGCCCCCACGAGTTCACCTTCGAGGGCCTGCCTTACGGCGAAACCGGAACCTACGTCGGATCCGAATACATCCTCAACCCCATCTTCCCGGTGCTCTCCCACCTCCAACAGAACGCATGGGTCGAATACACCGCGCCGGCAAGCTCCACTGACCGGCACAGCCTGACGACCCACGTGCAGCTCTGGACCTCGCACTACAACCCCTACAACATCGGCATCCGCGCCTACAACGACGGCAATACCGGCCCCCGCGTCATCAACTACCCGATGACTGAATTCTCGGTCTCGTCGGTCTTCACCCGCGGCAACGGCCTCCGCTACGACCGTCAGCAGGTGCACGCCTCCGGCGACGTCGTCATCCCGGCCGGCCGCGCCCAGGTGTTTGGCTTCGAAGCCGACCGGGACGTCGGCCGGGAAGCGGACAACGTCTCCTACAGCAACGAAGTCAAGGACCTGACCTTCGAAAGCGTGCAGGGCACCTACAAACTCACCCAGCGCGCCTCAATGCCCAGGTCGGTCACCGTCACCGCCGAGTTCTTCCAGAAACACCCGGCCCTGATCATCGGCGTCGACGACAAATCCGGCTCCTACGAATGTTCCCAGGTCTTCTTCACTCCCTACGCATGGGACAAAATCGCCATCGGCAGCGGATCGGTCGAGTCGAACGTCGACGAGGATGAAAGCTCGCCGAGCGACCTCACCAAAAGCATGTACGGCGTGACCGGCTACGACCGCCTCGGCCAGAAAATCTCCCAAACACTCAGCTCGTCGGAACTCAACGAAAACAGCATGATGGCCCACGCACTCACGCTGCGCACAACCCGCGAGGGCAACTCCACCATCCGCCCGCTGATCGACGCCAACGTCCGCGCACAGTGGAACAACCCGCGCTGGGACTCGCCGCTGGGACTCAACGTCGTCGCCACCCACTCGATGGACCTCGAGGGCGAGGCGGAGGAAAACTTCGTCCCGATGAGCGTGGACAACCCGCCATACGGATACTCCTACAACGGCTCCGGCCACTCCCCGTCCACCGGCACCGAACGCGTCATCCTGTTCGACGTCCCCCGGCGCGACCTCGTCTCGCTCGGCCAGCTCCAGCATGCCGCCGCCGGACGCTTCAGCTACGAGCCGTCCTACATCGTCGGCAACTCCTACGCCAACCCGAGGATCCCCATGGACGCCTGGACCACATCCGTCACCGACAGCTTCGCCACGCCGGATGGAGACGCCTCCTCGCTCAAGATCTCCGGCAGCTTCAACCTCTACGACTCGTCCTACCTGGTGAACGAAATGCTCTGGGACTCCTACATCTTCACCACCATTCCGCAGCTGGATGACAACTACGGTGGAAACGACGCATCCGACGACTTCGACGCCCTGCTCGAGCGCACCGCCATGCTGCCCAACAGCAGGTTCATCCCCTACGAACCCGCCGGATCATCGTTCGACTCATCCGTGCTCCAGGACACCGGCAGTGCCACCGAAGGCTCGTTCTACCACAACGCCGGCCACCTGCTCGTCGACGGCGCGTTCAACGTCAACTCAACCTCGGTCGACGCCTGGGAGGCATTCCTCTCCGGAACCTACGAACTGCCGGTCGCCGAAATCAACGAAAGCGGCGTCCTCACCGGCTACAAAACCACCGACAAAGTGCGCTTCCCCAGGGCCGCCTCACACCTCGGCGACGCCATGGAAACCAGCTCGATCGACGACAACTACTGGACCGGCTTCCGCGCCCTCGAACAAGATGAGGTCCGGGAAATCGCCGCCGCCATCGTCACTGAAATCAAAACCCGCGGGCCCTTCCTCCGCCTCGCGGACTTCGTCAACCGCGAGCTCACCGATGGCGACAACGGCAAGGCCGGCACACTGCAGGCCGCTCTCGACAAGACCGTCAACGACGGACTCGACTCCGACTACGAGGAAGACGCGAGCTTCTCCAATGTGACGTCAGACAGCACCCAAGGCGCCGGTTTCCCCGGCCAGCTGCTTCAAGGCGATGTGCTGCAGTCGCTCGCCCCGTTCATGACCGTGCACTCGGACACCTTCACGATCCGCGCATACGGTGAGGCGAAAAACGCCGGCACCGGCAACGTCACCGCCACCGCGTGGTGCGAGGCGGTCGTCCAGCGCGTGCCGGATCCGATGCCGGTTTCCAGTGGCGGTGGATCCACGCTCGAAGAACTCGCCAATCCGTCCAGCGAGTTCGGCCGCCAGTTCAAAATCCGTTCTTTCCGTTGGCTCAACTCCGAAGAAATCTAATCCCGATGTTTTACAAAATAGCGATCGCCGCATGGATTGCGGCCGGCTCCTTGAGCCCCTTGGCCGGACAAACCGACAAAGCCGCAGTGCGGACCCTCTCGCTCGGCGGCCGGAATTTCCCGCAACTCTGGGTCATGAACGGCAAGACCCCGCTGGAACTCACATTCTCACCCGTCCAGCCATCCCCACCCGTCGAGATCACCGCCTTCAACCCGCTGCCGATCTTCAAAGGCGACCTCAATGAAAAGGGAATGCCTGCCGACACCTCCCCGGCAAAGGTCCGCCTCACCCCGGGAAAACCCCAACTCCTGCTCGGCTGGATGGCGGACAATACCCCGAAGTTCCACGCCATCCCCGATGATTTCGCATCGGCTAGCTCCCGCAACTGGCTGGTGGTCAACACCACCAGCGCCCCGGTCGCCATCCAGATCGGCGCCGACACGAAACCCACCCCGGTCAAACCGGGTGCGCACAGCTCGATCCGCGTGCAGGCACCTGCCGGCGAGGGCGCCGCCGTGGTCGTCGCCTCGCCGAAAAAAAGCGGCGAATGGAAAACCATCTACTCCACCTACTGGCCGATCTACAAGGACAAGCGCTGTCTCGTCCTCATCGTCGATGACGGCCGCCGCCCGCGGGTGAAGGTCATTTCCGACGACTACCGGAAAAGACAGGCCGCCAAGGCCGCCGCCAAAGCCAGTTCCTGAGCACCGGCCCCGACCCTCAAACGAAAAAGCGGCGTTTCCTTCCCGGGAAACGCCGCTTTTGCTTGATGATCGGAAACTGCCTCGATCAGGCGCTTTGCTAGCCAACCGGGTAGGACTTCCCGGCCACGGTTTCCAGCTTCCACGACCGGTCGCCGTAGACCACCTCGCACGGGCCGCCCACCTTGGAGTGGATCGTCGCTCCCGTGAGCTGGCCGTTCTTCCAAGTCATGTCCACCTCGAAGCCGCCGCGCGCGCGCAGCCCCTTGAGCGACCCGGTCGCCCAGGCTTCGGGCAACGCCGGCAGCAGTTGGATCTGGCCCGCGTGGCTCTGCACCAGCATCTCGCAGTAGCCTGCGGTCGCGCCGAGGTTACCGTCGATCTGGAACGGCGGATGCGAACAAAACAGGTTGGAATACACTCCGCCGCCGCTGTTGCCGTAGATCGTCCGCGTTTCACTCACGAGATTGAGCAGACTGCGCAGCAGCTTGTGCGCGCGGTCGCCGTCGCCAAGACGCGCCCAGAAGTTGATCTTCCATGCCCGGCTCCAGCCGGTGCTCTCGTCGCCACGGGCGTTGAGGGAAACCCGCGCCGCCTCGGCCAGTTCCGGTGTCTGCGCCATGCTGATCTGGCGCCCGGGGAACAACGCGAACAAATGCGACACGTGACGGTGCTTGTCCTCGGGGTCGTCCTTGTCGATCTCCCATTCCTTGAGCTGCCCCCAGCGGCCGATCGCCGGCTTGAGCAGCGCGTCGCGCATCGCGGCGATGTGGTCGCGGAACTTCTTGTCGTCGCCCAGCGCGTCCGCCGCCTCGACGGTGTTGTTGAACAGATCGTAAATGATTTCCTGGTCGTAAGTGACGCCCTCCTCGGGGTCGTATTTGTACTGCTCCGGCGACCAGCCGTCCGGCGTCACCAGCGTGCCGTCGGGACGGCGCTTCAGGTGGTCCTCCCAGAAATGGCAGATCTCCTTCATGATCGGATAGGCCGTCTTGCGCAGGTATTCCTTGTCGCGGCCGAAGGCGTAGTGCTCCCACAGGTGCTGCGCGTACCACGCGCTGCCGGGGCCGTTCCACTTCCAGTAGCCGATGCCGCAGGCGTTGTTCATCGTCCGGATCGTCCAGCCGCGCACGTCGCCGTACTGCACCCGGGTGATCTTCGCGCTGACCTCGCGGATACTATCCACATAGTCGATGAACGGCACGTGGCACTCGGCGATGTTGGCGGTTTCCACCGGCCAGTAGTTCATCTCGAGGTTGATGTTCGAGTGGTAGTCGCCCGCCCAAACCGGCAGGTTGCTGTGGTTCCACACGCCCTGCAGGTTGGCCGGCAGCGCGCCCGGACGGCTGCAGCTGATCAGCAGGTAGCGACCGAACTGGCAGAACAGCGCCTCCAGCTCGGGATCGGAGGTCTTGTCGTCGGTGTAGGCCGCCAGCCGCTCCGCGGTGTTCTTCGCGGCGAGCTTCGGCGCCGTCTTGCCCAGGTCCACCGTGAACCGGTGGAACAGGGACTGGTAGTCCTTCAGGTGACCCGCCAGCAGCTTGTCGTAGCCTTGCGCGGCCGCGGCATCCACGGCCGTCGTCACCCGCTCGTGGGGATGCTCGCCGAGCCACTCCTTGGTGTGGTCCTGCTCGAAATTCGTGCCCGCGCCGAGCACCAGCGTCACGCTGTCGCATTCGTGGAACTCGAGACCCAGCGGCGGCATCGGCGTCCGCAGGTTGTTCTCCACCTTGCCGCGTTTCAGTTCGCCGCCCTCGTTGAGCACCTGCAGCTGCGCCTCGTATTCAAATTCGTTGGGCATCCTGCCCACCGCGCTGAAGCGGTGCTTCGCCAGCGAAATCCTCGCGTCATGCATGTCGGTGAGCCACAGCCGGCCGCTGCACGACCCGGGCTTGTCGGCCGACAGCCGCACCACGATCACTCCCGCCGGATGGCTGGCAAACGCGGTCTGCGTGTAGCGCACGCCCTCGTAGTCGTAGGACACCGTGTGCACCGCGCGGTCGATGTCCAGCTCGCGGCGGTAGTTCTTCACCTTCTTCGGATCATGGCCGATGCGGATGAAAATATCGCCGAACGCCTGATGGGCGCCGAGGTTGTATTCCTCTTCCTCGTCGGTATCGCCGAGCATCGTGCCCTCCGGCGCCATGCGGTCGCCGCTCCACAGGCTGATCTCGTTGAACTGAATCCGCTCGATGCCGGTGCCGCCGAAGAGCATCGCGCCCATCGGACCGTTGCCAATCGGCAGAGCTTCCTTCATCCAGTTGTCCGCTGGTTTGTCATACCAAAGTTTCATGGGGATCGTTCTGTCGGGGTGTCTCTTGGTGGTTTGTGCGGGGGGGTCCGCGGTCAGCGCCGGTTGCACGCCGAGCGCTGCGGTCGCCAGGGAACAGGAGCGGAGAAATCCTCGCCGTGTGGGAAAACTTCCGCCGGAGTTTGCTTGGTTTGTCATATTGGGAAAATCAGGTTGCCGTCACTTCAGGCTGCGGAGCCGGGGGGCTTCCTCGGAGCTCTGGACATCGCGGATCAACTGCCGCAGTTGTTCGAGCTGCGGCGCGAGCATTTCCGCTTCCGGATGCACCTCCAGGTCCTTCTCCAACTGGCGCATCTGAGGCAGCACCTCCTTGGCCGCACCACCGTATTCCTTGAGGATTTCAAGGCTCCGGCTCAACCGGTCGCGCTTGCCCCACTTGTCGATCTCAAGAATCTGCAGGCACAGCCCCATCCCTTCGCGCACCTTGTATTTCGCCAGCAGCTCCACCCCGTACAGGCGGATCTGGCTGGCAAACATCACGCCGCTGGGGCTCGGGGTCTCGATCGCCTCGATGATCTCGGGAAGCAGCGGTTCGAGCTCCTCGAAGGTCAGCGTCTTGTAAACCGATCCGGTCGTGCCACGCGTCCGGCCGTCCGGGTTGGTGAGCAGCTTTTTCACCGCCTTGTAGAGCAGTTCCCGGTCGACGCCCTCCATCGAGTCGGCCAGCAGTCCCCTGCCGCCCTGCACCCGGCTGGTGTTGAACAAGCCGATCGCCAGATAGCGCTGGGTAATTTCCAGCGGGTCGCCCTCGTCTTCGGTGATCACCAGCTTGAGCAGCTCCGGCACCGCCGAGCGCGACGCCTCGCCAATGCCCGCCAGCGCGGACACCGCCTGAATCCGCAACCACGTGTCCCGGCCCAGCAGCAGTGCCTTGAGCGGTTCCACCGCCGGTTCCGCGGCTTCCTTGAGCGCGCCCAGCGCCTGACACGCGCCATAGCGTGCGGTGAGTTCGTTGCTGTCGAGCATCTCGATCAACTGCGGGATCCGGCTCGCGGCCTCCGGCTTCTTCGCAAACGCCGCGGCGGCGCGGAATCGCACGGCCGGCGACCAACTGCGCAGGTCCGCGATCAATTCATCCGCGGATTTCTTCTCAAATGCCCCCACACCGTCGTCCCACGCGGTGAACCCGGCGCCATCGGCGATCACGGAATCCAACGCGTCTCCGCGCAGGCGGCCCGCGCCATCGAGACCCTTGCCGGTGATCTGCAGCTTCGCGACGGGCAGCGCATAGGTGAGCAGAAACGCGCCGGTGCTGTCCCAGCCGCCGTAGGAATGCTCGCCCGCGCCGGAGTTGGCTCCGCCCTGATACGGGAAACTGCCGTCCCACGACCGGTTGAGGTCATAGAACCAGCGCTGCTCCTTCAGATACGCCGCAGTCGCCTCGGTGCCCGCGCGCCGGGCGCCCAGCGGCCCCCACAGGAAACTGAAATAGTTGCCGGTATGGCCGCGCTCGCGCTCGCCATGGGACGCCACCACCATGTTGGAGAAAAACCCGGATTGTTCCTGCATGCCCTGCAGGTCGAACAACACGGCTGCCATCGAGTTTTTGCCGTTGTCATCGTGCCGGTCCCAGCCCGGAAAGTGGTCGCCATACGGGATCGACCCCTTGCCCGCGTAAAACCCCATGAACTTGTTTGCCTTGCGGATCGCCTGCTCGACCTCGTCGTTCTCGACCCCGCATTTCGTTCCCAGAACCAGCGAGAGATGGCAGACCAATCCGGCCGAATTGAGCGCGCCGTAGCCCATCAGCGAGCCGTGCCACTTGCCGCCATTCAGTTTCGGCCACGCCATCGAGTGCCCCCAGGAACCGATGAAACTCTGGCCCTTGGCAATCGCCGTCGTGTACTTCTCGATGGCCGGCAGCACAAACTCGTCGCCCGTCGCCAGATAATACTCACAGAGAAACAAGTTCGCGTAGCCCCAGCCCCACGCGGGCATCCGCGTGCTCGGATCCATCACCAGCTGCAGATCCGCCGGCGCGAACGAATGCGCGTACTTCGCCACCAGTTCCGCATACTCCGGCTTGCCGGACGCCAGCAGGGCCAGCGCATCCACCGCGTGGGTGATCTCCTCGCTGCCGTACAGCGCACCGTCGCTCCGCAGCCAGCTCGGGCTTTCCAGAACACTCTCGACATCCTCCTCCAATCGCGCCGCGACATGCTCGCTGGCGGCATCGAAAATCTTCCGGGATTTCTCACAATCAAACGGAGCGGACTCGCTGTAGGCACCCAAGGCCGGCAGCGGAATGGTCACCGGAAACGTCTTCCCTTTCCGCCACACCGTCAGCGCCAGCTTGCCGTCGGCCGCCTCGGCCGCTCCGATGGCCCCACCGAGGACGTGCCGTGCGTCCTCCTCGAAGAGTCCGCCGCCCGCCCCCAGAATCACATCGCCAACTTCCAGCACGCCATCGGCGGGTGAGCCCTTGTCGACCTGCGTCACGTAGATCTGGCGCGCCTTGGTCGTCTGCAGTTTCCACCCCCACATCCAGCCCCGCGCGCCGGTCGGCCCGAGGTTCCAGTCATGTTTCTCGCCGATCCCGTCGCCTTGGGTGAAATCCGGAACCGGTGGCTCCTGCCGCGATCCCGCGGCACCGGCCCACAAACAGGAAACCGCGAGCCCCGCGAGAACCGCTCCGGCCTTCATACGAACAAACGATGGTGCTTTCATGATGGAATCTTCTTTTCAGGTGATGGGATTACTCGCCGATTTCCCAATCGTCGGTGCGGAACGACGGTGAGGGCAGCCCCTCCTTGTTCGCCAAATTCGGTTCGTCGGCATTGCCCCAGCCGTAGCGGACCGCCACGGGATTCGCCACCTCGGCGCTGCTCACCACCACCGAGTTGCGGTCGATCACCGCCTCCGCCTCGACAAATTTCCGGTCGGCACCCGCAATCGTGAAGTGCGTCAGTTTTCCCCCGTCTCTGCTGACGAGTCCGCCGCCGACGTGGTTAAACCCGAGCCGGATCCTGTCCCCCTCCACCCGCATTTTCGAGTAGATCGGGCCGGAATCCACCAGCCCCTTTTTGCCGTAGGTCCGCGACAGCGCCAGTTTGGCAAGGCGTTCGCCGACCGGCTTTTTCCCACGCGGGTGGATGTTGGTCGGATCCCCCACATCCATCGTCACCACCATCCCGGTGTTCGGCTCGCTCAAGGCCATCATTTGCGCCTCGCGCAGGAATGCCACCGGAATCTTCTCGGTCTTGTAGTGATACGGCGCGATCTGCACGAAGTAGAACGGAAAATCACCGATCCCCCAGTTCTCCCGCCAGTCGCGGATCATCGCCGGGAACAACTTCCGGTATTGCACCGGATCCTTCACGTTCGACTCACCCTGGTACCAGATCACCCCGCGCATCGCGAAGGGGATCAGCGGCTTGATCATGCTGTTATAAAGCACCGCCGGATTCCGGTGGTTCAGCCCCTTCGGCTTCTGCACGTTGCGCGAATAAACCACTCCGGTTTCATCGATGATCCCGGCGTAGCTGTCCATCCGCTCCCTGAACTCGGGAAAACCCTTCTCCAATGCGGCCGAACTCGTCCACGCCTCCGCCGACGATCCACCCCAGTTGGTGGAAACCAAGCCCACCGGAACATCAATCTCCTGCTGCACGATCGACCCGAAAAAATACCCCACCGCACTGAAGTTGCCCGCCGTCCCCGGGGTGCATACCTGCCATTTCGCACCCGCATCCTCCTGCTCCTCAAGCGCCAGCACCTGCGGCAGCGTGACCAACCGGATCTCCGGGCGCCCGGCCTTGTCCAGATCATCCTTGAACTCCTCCGGCCCGAACCCGCGCATCTTCCACTGCATGTTCGACTGCCCCGTGCACAACCACACCTCGCCGCTCAGCACGTTCTTCAGCTCCACCGTGTCGTCTCCGCTCGTCACCGTCACCTTGAACGGCCCGCCCGCGGAGGGCGTCTTGAGCGTGGTCTTCCACTTGCCGTCCGCGTCCGCCTTCACCCGCTCGGTCCCGCCTCCCCAGGACGCCTTCAGCTCCACCTCCGCGCCGACCTCGGCACGGCCCCAGATCGCCGCATCACATTCCTGCTGCAGCACCATGTTGTCGGAAAATATCCCCGCCAGCTTCAACTCCGCGGCCGCCTCCAGCCGCGAAAACGTGGAACAGGTGATTATCAGGGCGGAATACAGCGTGGTTCTTAACAGGTGCGTCATCATCAGAAATTCTCCAGGAGTTTGCTTTTCAGAGCTGGTAAAAGGAAACACCGGAACAATGACAAGCAGGAATCCCGCCGCTTCCAGTGAAAACCCACAACCCGCCAAAATCCCGGATTTTTTGTCCCAAACCCGGTCTCAGGCACCCCACCTTACGGGCCGAACTCCCCACTCCTCGCAACTGTTAGGGTGCGGATTCCGCTCGTGCGCCAGCCACATCCGCCAACCCGCAGCTTCCCGCCGCCGGCAATAAAATCCGAATGATCGATTGTGGTCGCCCCGCCCGATGGCTATGGAAAAACCAATCGCCGGACACAATCCGCCGGCCCGGGCCGGTGCCATCGGCCGCGGTCCGGCCGACCAAGCCACCACCACCCACCTCATGAAATTTCTCCGCACCACCCTGCTCTTCCTCACGCTGGCCGCCACCGCCTCGGCGGAACGCACCTTCCACACGCCGGATCAGGACAAGAAAAACATCGCTGCCAGCTCCGAACAACGCGAAGGTCTGCCCAACGTGCTCATTCTCGGAGACTCCATCTCCATCGGCTACACCCGGCCGGTCATCAAGCTCCTCAAGGGCGAAGCCAACGTCAGCCGCGCAAAGGCCAACTGCGGTGACACGGAGATGGGCCTGGAGAACCTCGACAAATGGCTCGGCGACACCCGCTGGGACGTCATCCACTTCAACTGGGGCCTCTGGGACCTCTGCTACCGCCACCCGGACTCCAAAGTCCAGGGCAACCGCGACAAGGTGAACGGCACGCTTTCCGTGCCCCTGCCGCGCTACGAACAGAATCTGGAAAAGCTGGTCACCCGCCTGGAGAAAACCGGAGCCACCCTCATCTGGGCCTCCACCACCGTGGTACCGGAAAACGAGGCCGGCCGCTTCACGGGAGACGAGCTCAAATACAACGCCACGGCCGCCAAGGTGATGAAAAATCACGGAGTCACCATCAACGACCTCCACACCCTTTCAGCCGGATTCAAGGGCGGCTATTCGCAACCGGGCAACGTGCACTACAGCCAGCAGGGCTCCGCACTACTCGCCGCCCGGGTCGCGCAGACCATCAAGGCCGCGCTGCCGGACAGGTAAACCCGCCCGACGGAACCAGCCTCCGCCCTAGCGCATCGAACCGGAAGTCGGTGTGCGTTGGGCAAATGGCGCGAGTGATTTTTCCTGAGTCCAAGGCGTGACGAGTGGAGTTGAGCAGGCTCAACGACCGAGGAATAACGCAGCAATCAGCAAAAAGCGCCGCGTTCTTCCTCCAGATCGTTCGCAGAACGCATCCTGAATCCTGATGAATCCTTCATCCGATTGCATACGGACTTCCGATTCGGTGCCCTAGCGCACCACCGGAGCGCTCCTCATGAAGAGCTTGTCATCATAGCCCTTCAGTGCGATCCGGTTGGTCTTCGGGTTCACATAGACCACCTGGAGCGAACGGATCTTCGGATGGGCATACCAATAGCCGGTACTCAGGCGGTTCCATGCCTCGTCGGAAAAATACTGGGCCACATAGGGGAACCGTCCGTCATCGCGGGTGCCCTCGATCTTGCCCACCACCTCTTCGTCTCCCGGGTTGAGCTGGATCGGCTGCTTCTGCAGCATGAACCGCAACTTGCTCGGGCTGAAGTTGACGAATCGATAGCCGCCGGGAGGAAACGACTTCCGGTCATCCGCCAGCACCAGACAATGGTAGCTCAGCCCCGTCTCCTTGCCGGACGGAACCAGCATGAGCAGAAACTGCGAACCCTTGCCCGGCAGCTTCGCAACCGCCACCGGATCAATCACGCTCTCGCCATTCGCATCGGCCCCCAGATGGCCAATCCAAATCTGGCCCTTGGTGGTCACCACCCGGTGCAAGGTCGTGTCGAGACGCCGCCCGAGGGTGAACTCCACCGGACTCACGCCGGACGGCTCGCCACTCGCGATCACATCGCGGTCACCGCGCGCCATCTCGAAACAAACCACCCGGAACTGAACCGCACGTTCGTTCTCGGCAGCAAAAACACCCGACGTCAGAAAACCAACAATAATCAAAAGGTTACGAATCATAATCTACTTTCAAACTTCAGAACCAGACAACCACCGGAACGAAACAATCTCATAACGCCGACCGAACTTTCCGTTGATGCTGTCATCCTCCGGAATGTCCTCAGGGCTGTCCGCCTCGGGATCGACATACTCGGGCATGCGCTGGACGATCGCCTCGCACCATGCCTCCACCTTTTCCTCGCCCTCTCCGGCACATCCATAACAGCGGATTCTCAGGGTATCGGTATGGGTGGTGAGGATGGAGCCGATTTCCTGAAGAATGTCACCTTGCAGGAGATGAGCCGGGGACCCCTCCGCGGTGTTTCCGTCGAGGACTCCAGAGTTGGCCACCGTGCCGTCGCCAACCACCTCATCTCCGTCATCAAGGTCGTAAAGTGAAACGCTCTTCTGTGCTTCGCTGATCGCGGTCTGCAGCAGACCCATCTGCGCGTGCAGGGATCCGTCGGACCCGGGACGACGGTTGACGAACTCGCCAATCGTCAGGATCGGCGCACCGTCTTCCTGGCCGCGGGCCTTGATCTGCTTCACGATCTGGGTTGCCAGTTCTTCGATCTGGTCATCTTCCAGCACGTGGAGGCCGACCCAGCGGGATGCCCGGTCGCTCTCGGTTCCTCCGGTTCCGGAACCACCGCCGATCGACAGCGTCTCGTCTGCGGATGTGATCGTCGGCAGGAAGCGGGTGAAGGGAGACTTGTCATCCGTCGAACGTTCCGAGTCGTCACGGTTGATCGCCGCCTCGTCCCGCAGCCCGGACAAAACCGCTTTCCATGCTTCGACGCTGGTGGAGTTCACGTTGAACGGCCCCTGCAGCATCTGGTGGGCGGCAACACTGCGGCTGCGCTCGTCCATGCTTCCGGTCGTCATGCTGTCCACCGCGTCATCCGTGCTGACCCCGGATCCCGAGTAGTAGACCATGCGGCTGTTCATCGGCGTTTCACCCTCGGCGAAAGTGCTCGCCTGCACATCGGCCCGCTCGGAAAGCGAGGAGAAGTAATAGCTGTCCCACAACGCCCAGTTGAGCGCGAACGAGTGATCGAACAGGTCCCCGTCACGCACCTTGTCCGGCGCAAGCAACGGATGGGCATACGAGTTGCCGACCGGATAGTTGAAGTGGGGAAGGGCCGATGACGCCAGGATATTCGCGGTATGGAACTGCCCGATCGATACCAGCGGCTCCCGCGGAAGCGAGAACATCGGCGCGGCGGTCAGTCCGTATTCACTGGTGTGCCCGGGACCGAAAAACCCGCGGGTCTCGGTGGCCACATCCACGTCCACCATCGGGAACGAATTCGATCCAAAGACCTCCATGAAACTCATCTCATAGCTTTGTGCGGGAAACGCACCCTCATCCTCGTTGAGCGCCACGTTGGCGGTCGCCGGGTTGCCGAACAACCAGCCCTTGGTCGGATGCAGCAGGTCACGGGTCGCCTTGGCCGTCAGGCTCAGGACCGCAAAGGTGCTCTTGCCTCCCGGCCCCTTTTCACTATCCGATTGATAGACCTCCTCGGCGACGATGTCGTGCTCGATGATCTTCGACTCGCCCTCCTCGTAGAGATTGTGGAAATCCTCCACGTTGATCGACATGTCCTGCACCACCTGCCCGTCATCATCCATGCTGGAAGCCTTGGACGACATCATCGTCACCTTCATGCTGAACGAGCGGTCGGTGTCGTTGTCCGCGCTGTCATCCTGGTCCGGATTGTCGTTATCCATCAACCGGAGACGCGCCCGGAAGCTGTCGGAACCCCGCAGGGCGACCCACATCCAGTCGGTCCTGTTGTTCATCGTCTTCTCAAAGTCATACAGACTCGAGGTATTGCGATACTCAAGCCAGCGGGCCAGGTGGTCGAACTGGAAGCCGCCGGTCCGGTTCCATCCGCCGGCAAAGGAAACCCCGTCGCCATCGTTGCGGACCACCGACTCGGCAGTCGAGGATGTGGTGATGCAAAACTGATCCTTCACGCTCGCCCACGAGGAGGACTCCGAAACATAGGCGGTGAACACCCGTGTCTCGCCGGGGTCCAGCGTGACATCCCCACCGATCCGTCCGTCCATGTCGCCGCCGCGAAGGCGCACGAAAAAGTCGCTGATGTGGTCGCTCTTGGAGCCCCATGTATATCGGGACAAGGGCCACCAGTAGTCGGTTGTATCGGTGGACGGATCCCTGACCGGAACCCATGAGCGACCCATTCTCTTCTGGAAACGCATGCCGACCGGGATCTTGTCGAGGTAGAGTTTGAGTTCGCTGAACTCGATCGGAACATTGTACGGATTCCACAGGGTCACCACCGGTTCGAACACCAGCCACGGCGAATAGTGGGTGTAACTCGGGTCCGCAGTCTTGTATTTGGTCTGAGCGGACGAGTAAAGATCGTGGGTGACCATCGAAAACACGATGTCCAGCCTGGCGATCACCGGCGTCAACACGGTCCGCTTGGGTGCGGTGTTGGTCCCGGAAATCTCGGTGAACGGTGTCAGGTCGTCGTCGATGTCGATCGCCGATTCGCCGCCGCTGCCTTCGGTGCTGACCCGCTCCGCCTGGTCGTAATAGTCGGCAAGGTGGTCCCACCAGGGCTCGGCACCCGTGCCAGCGTCATACAATCGCTCCCCGGAAAGCGAGGAACTGCTGAAATTCTCAAACTCGGTGGTCAAGTCACGCCGCAGCCCGCCGTTGTTCGCATCCGCCAGCACCCCGCGACTCCACGGGCTCAGGTGATGGAAGGAATTTTGTGAAATCGCCACATCACCGCCCGCAATCGAGATCGTCGAAGTGGTAAAGGCTTTCTGACGAATCTCGCGGTCATCGGCGAGGCTACCGACGAAATCAAGGTTCGCGAGGCCGCTTTCATCCTGTGCGAACCAGTTGCCGAAACGTTCCTGATCCGTGCTGGGTTCATCTCCCGCGCCTGGCTGGAGATGGGCTTTCGTGTCCTCTTGCAGCGCTGCCCACGCATAGCCCTGACCGGAAACACTGCCGGAATCCACCGACACCAGACCGCCGTTGACCTTCACATCCCCCCCATCGGGATCAACCGCCGAACCGCTGCCGACCAGGTTGACGGAATCGGTCAGCGCACTGGCCGGGAGATTTGGATCGTAACGACCGGTACTTCCACTCGCACTCACCAGCCAGCCTTTGAAGAGATCGGATTTCTCGTCGCTGTAATCCGGTGCCGTCGCCGTAGAGGTTGGGTCAAACGCCCATGATTCCCAGACGCCCGTCAAATACGGCTCACTCGGACTGCTCAATACCGCCGCTGCCGGAGCCGCCGCACTGCGGTCGGGCCCGAGGTCCTTCTGAATCTCACCCAGCGCAATGGTCAACGCCAACCGGGCGTTCGCACGTGCCTGCTGTCGGAGTGCACCCATCGAACTGGACCGGAGAGAAATGGCGCTCAGGCTAAGCAACCCCATGGCAACAACGGCGAGCAGCACCATCATGGAGACCGTCACAACCAAGGCGAATCCCCGTCGGGAAGACGAATTTGTGGCTTTTTGAATTATCACTTTTGGGGTTTTGTGGTTTTTGGTTTTATTTGGGGCTTCTGGTGGATTTTTGGACTGAGTGGGCATCCAAACAAACATCCACACTGGAAATCTCAGGCTTTCGACCGGCGAACGATCAGCACCGGAAAGGAATCTGCGCTAGCCCGCACTGATGACTCCAAACCTCCATCGAGGCCTGCGCCGTCATCCGGGACAAATTCTAAAAATTCCCAAACCGTCACACGATCAAACCAATGACTCATTCACGAATCGCGGCTTACTTGTATTCCTCTTGTAGATTCGTTGTAAAGCCCTTGGCTGTGAAAATGGTAGCACCCGGGAGACCAGATGCAAGCTAGAAAGCCGTCGAAAACGTCACCGAAGAATCCTCGTCCGCGGCCGCAACTGCGCCATTCCACCACTCGGTTCCGGGATTTCGACATCCACCAAAGAACTACGGTTGATCCTCTTGGGACCGGGCCATGACGCCGGTGATTCCCCCGCCAACCGGGATTCAACGCTCAACCGGTGCCCCACCCCGCCACTCCAGCCGAGTGATCCCCGATCACACACGCCGCGCAACAGGCACCGGAACCCCGCCCAAGCGCACCACGAAGCCCCTCGCTTTCAAACGAGCGTTCTCCGCATCTTTTGTTGGTCTGCCACGCTGACCACAGCGCGCGCTGAGTCTTCAAAAAAAACACCATCCCCGACGGGAATTTTCCAAGTTCACGTGGAGTTTTCTGCCTCCTGCGGGATGCAACCACGGCTCCCAACTCAACCCAGCGCCGCGCAATCATTCCGTCACGACAACCAGAATCCCCAGCGGAATCCCCAATCCCTAACAATCATTTAGCGGCCCTTGCGGGATCTGCTACGTTGCGCGCATGAAACCACTGATTTTCCTTCTGGCCATCACCGCTTCCGTCATTGCGGGAGAGACCCGGGACTTCATATCGCGAGCCCGCGAGAAACACGGTGAATTCGGCGAAAAGGCGGCACGTTTCCTGGTCGACCACATGCCCGCCGACGACCGGGAGAAACTCAGTGCCGACTTCCTGACCGAAAACCTCGACCTCGCGCTCAAGGCGCGGGCGACCTTCCCATGGGCTGCCAAGGTCTCCGAAGCCGTATTTCTCAACGACGTCCTGCCCTACGCCGTGTTTGACGAACCGCGCGACCCGTGGCGCGCGGATTTCATGAAAATGGCCACTCCCATCGTCGCTGGCGCCAACTCGGCGAGCGAGGCCGCCCAGGCGCTCAACCGGGAGCTCTTCAAACAGATCAACGTCCACTACCACACCGGCCGCAAACGCACCAACCAGAGCCCCGCCGAATCCATCGCCCAGGGCAAGGCCACCTGCACCGGCCTCAGCATCATCCTCGTCGACGCCTGCCGCTCCGTCGGCATCCCCGCCCGCGCCGTCGGAACCCCGCTGTGGACCAACGGCCGGGGCAACCACACCTGGACCGAAATCCACGACCAGGGCGAGTGGCACTTCACCGGCTCCGATGAATACAACGCCAAGGGCCTCAACCGCGCCTGGTTCACCGGCGACGCCGCAAAGGCCGATGCGACCAGCCCGATCCACGCCATCTATGCGACTTCCTGGAAAAAAGAAGGCGTCCATTTCCCCATGACATGGTCGCCCCGGAACCACTCGGTGGCCGCCGTCAACGTCACCGCGCGCTACGCCAAGGCCCCGGAACAAGGCGACCAGCTGGGCGTCCGGCTTCATGATGGTGCGGGGAACGACACGCGCATCGCGGCGACCGGCAGCCTGATCGACGAGGAAACCGGAGCCGCCACAGGATTCACCACCAAAGCCGGCACCACCGACCTCAACGACATGCCGCGGCTCAAGGTGACACCCTGTCGCTCCTACCGGGTCGAGTTCACCATCGGAGGCACCACCTATCAGTCGTCGCCATTCCAGGCGGAAAAAAGCGAGAACACGCTGGACCTGCGGCTCGACGAACTCCGCATCGTCAAACCGGATGCCACCGGTGACGGCACCGACGCCGCCAACCCGGACGCCCCGCTGGGCAAACAACAGGCGGCCGCCACCGTCCGCTCGATCTACCGGGAAATCGTCGCCGCCGAAACCGCCGCCCGCTCGAAGGAACTCGAGGAGAAATCCATCACCCACGGCGAACACACCCTGCGCTGGCTGGAGAAAACCTTCGGTGACGCGCCGGCCGACGGCCGCAGCCTGTGGATCTCGATGCACGGCGGCGGCGGCGCCCCGAAACAACTCAACGACCGGCAATGGAAAAACCAGATCGGCCTCTACCAGCCGAAAGAGGGAATCTACGTCGCCCCGCGCGCGCCGACCAACAGCTGGAACCTGTGGAGCCAGCCGCACATCGACGCGCTTTTCTCCCGCCTGATCGAGGACATGGTCGCACTGCGCGGAGTCAACCCGGACAAGGTCTACCTGATGGGCTACAGCGCCGGCGGCGACGGCGTCTGGCAGCTTGGCCCGCGCATGGCGGACCGCTTTGCCGCGGCATCCATGATGGCAGGCCACCCGAATGGCGTGAAGCTCGACAGCCTCCGCAACCTGCCATTCGGCATCTTCATGGGCGCCGAAGACAGCGCCTACAACCGCAACAAAATCGCCGCCCGCAAAACCCTCGAGATCGAAAAACTCCATGAAGCCGACCCCGCGGGCTACCCCCACATGTCCCGCATCTACAAGGGGCTGCCGCACTGGATGAACCGTAAGGACGCCGAAGCCGTGCCGTGGATGGCCGGCTTCACCCGCCGGACATGGCCGGATAAAATCGTCTGGCTCCAGGGCAGCGTCACCCACAACCGGTTCTACTGGCTCGAAATGCCGGAGGGCGGCACACAAAATGGCCGCCTGATCACCGCGACCGCCAAAAACAACGAAATCCACATCGACGGCGAAATTCCCCCCGGCACCCGGCTCCTGCTCAACGACGCCCTCGTCGACCTCGACCGGGACATCCGCGTCACGGTCAACGGCGCCGAGGCAGTCACCTACCGGCCGGCACGCAGCGCCGCGGCGATCCGTGACAGCCTGCGAAAACGTCTCGATCCACAGGCCGCCGCCACCGCCGTAGTCGTCCTGAACTAGAACGACCGCGGCTGGCCCGCCATCGAGCCCCTTATTCGCTGACTTCGAGCCGCACGAAGAGCACTCCGTTGGCGGCCTCGCTCGCGGGGATGGTCACCGGAGTGGCATCCGCGCTGGTCAGCGTCGCGAAGGCCGGATCACTCCAGGAAACGAGGTCGGTGGAAAGCTGGACCCGATAGGTGATGCCCTCCCGGACGTTGTTGAAGCTATAGTCATAGTCGTCCCCATTGGCCGTCAGGACCGGCAGGCCGTCCCGGCCAGCGACCAGCGGATCGAGGCCGAGCGCGTACTCCATCAGGTTCTCAACGCCGTCCTGATCCGGGTCACCGGATGCCGAATCGTCGTCGCCCGCGCCCCAGGAAATCCCGGATTTCCATGAGTAATAGGCAGACGGCTCACCGGTCACGGTGAGCGTGACCGTCACGTCAGGCGAGTTCAGCGCGCCGTCCGAGCCGTAATAGGTGAAGCTGTCGGTGCCCGCGAAGCCGCTTTCCGGAACGTAGCTGAACGAGCCGTCGGCCAGCAGCGTCAGCGTGCCGTGTTGCACGTCCGTCACCAGCGTCACGGTCATTGCGTCGCGGTTGAGGTCGATGTCGTTGGCGAGCACGCCGGCGGCGGTCGCCACATCCAGCGTCGCATCCCGTTCCACCTCGTATGAGTCATTCACCCCCATCGGCGCCTGCGCGCCCAGATCGGGCAGTTCCCAATCGTCGGTCCGGAACGGAGCCGCGGGAAGCCCGTCGCCATTGACCAGATTCACGTCGTTCAGAACCACCGGGGCCCACGCGTAGCGCACCGCGACGGGGTTCGGAACAGAGGTCGAGCTGACAATCACGTCCGTGCCGCTGACGAACGCATTCGTCGCGTCGTAAAACACCTCGTCGGCACCGGCGATCTCGAAGGTTGCCGGTGAGGCCCTGTCGACGGTTTTCAGTCCGTCGGCATGAGTGAAACTCAAGGTCACTTCACTGCCGTCGATCGACATCGAGGAAAAACGCGGACCGTCCGCGACGATGTCCTCGCCGAGCGCATACTTGCGCGCCAGCAGCGAGAGCCGCACACCAACCGGCTCCTTGTCGGTCGGGTGGATCGTCGATGAACTTCCGGTATCGATCGTCACCGCCACATGGCCGTTGTTCACGGACCGGATCTGGTCCTGGGACTCGCGGAACCACGCCCAATAGGTACCGGTGTAGGACGGCAGCTGGACGCCCAGGAAGGGAAGATCGCCCTGGTCGAAGCGCTCGCGGTATTCCGTGATGAACTTCGGCAGAATGTAGCCATACAGCGAGTAGTCCGGAGTCCCGGAGTTCGCCTCGCCCTGGTACCAGATGAATCCGGAAATGCCATACCTGCGCATCGGATGCACCATCTTGTTGTAGAGGATGTTCGGCCGCGTCCGGATGAAGATGTCGGCATTGTTGTTTCCCCGTGTCCAACCGGACTCGATGATGCCACTGATTGCCTCGAGGTTGGAGGAATATCCCAGATTCGCCGCACGGTCCGCAAGGGTGTCTCCGCTCCGGTATTCGCTGACACTCTGGTAGAGGTCGAGCATCTCGTCAAAATGCGGAAAACTCCCGGAAAGCTCCAATGGCATCCAGCCCTCGATCGAGCTGCTGCCATAGGCGGCCCACACGATGGCCACCGGAACACCGGTCGCCTGGTTCTGCTGGAGCGCAAACACCGAACCGACCGCGGTCCAGCTGCTCGCCGTCGAGTTCGCCAGCCAGCTCATGCCGGCGCTGTCCTCCTCGCTGAGGGAGGCATCCTGATCAATTTTCAAACAGCGGACATTGTCGTTGGCCGCGATGGCGGTTTCGTAGTCGTCCGCCCAGGCAGCCATCTGGCCCAGCGTGTACACCATGTTCGACTGGCCGAAGCAGAACCACACGTCGCCCACCAGCACATCGGAAACGGTCTCGGTTTCCAGCCCGCTGGTCACCTCCAGCACATACGGCCCGCCGGCCGCCATCGAGGGCAGCTCGACTTTCCAGTCCCCATTCTCGTCCGCGGTGCCGGTCACCGTGCTTCCATTGATGCTCACGGAAACCTCCGCCAGCGCCGTCGCCTCACCCCAGACATTCACCGCCTTGTCGCGCTGCAGCACCATCCGGTCCCGAAACGGCGAGCCGAGCTTGAGCGCGTTGTCGGTGCCGAGCGTCGTCCCCTGGATGTAGTAGCGAATGCCGCGATCGGTCGAGGTGCCGTGACCAGCCGTGGTGACCGAAATCCGGCCGCCGATTCCGTTCTCGTTGTGTTGGAAATACGTCGGGCTGGTTTCCGCCGACTGGTCATAGGTCATCAGGAAACCAAAATCGGAGTCTTCGCTGACAGTGATCGGAGCGGCCAGTTCGAAGGTCACGAACTCGCCGTTGCTGATGGTGCCATCCAGCGCGAACGATCCGGCGTAGAGCGGCGTGACCGTGGTATCCACGTAGTAGTCGTCGCCGTCATCGGCGGTCGAGTGCCCGGTTCCCGTGTCCCACTGGGCCTGGGTGCCCTCGAAGATCCGCAGGCTCAGCGTGTCGTTGTCGAAGGTTTGGTTGCCGTTCTTCTGCACCGTGATCGCGGTGATCTGGTATTCCAGGCCACTTCCGTCAGGCAGGGCGAACAACTGGCCGCGCCCGTGGTTGGCATTCTGGTCCTCATCGAACAACCGGGTGTAGGTGCTGCCGCTCGCCAGCGAATCCAGGATGTCGGTCGAAGGCTCGGTCGCGGAGACCGTCAGGCTGCCGTTCACCGCGGTTCCCTGAACGAAGTAATTCATGCTCCGGGTCGAAACGGCGTGGGAGGCGGTGGTGACCGAAATCCGGCCGCCACTGGAGCCCTCGAGGTGGGCGAAGGCAGTTTCCGACCCGTCAACCGGATCGTAGGTGAGGAAAAACCCGAAATCCGAATTCTCCGGCACGACCAGCGGGGTTGCCAGCTCGAAGGTCACGAAGTCGCCGTTGGCGTAGGTTCCATTCAAGGTGAACTCCTCGGTGTGCAGCGGAGTCACCGTGGTGCCGTTGTAGAATGAGGCATCCGAGGATGTGTGCCCGGTGCCGATCGTCCACTCGGCCTCGGTTCCCTCAAAAACCCGCAGGGTGATCGTGTCGTTGACGTAGGTTTGGGCGGTGTTTTTCTGCACCGTGATCGCCGTGATCTCATAGGCCGAGCCCGTGCCGTCACCCAGCGAGAACAACTGGCCGCGAGCATGGTTGTCGTTGGCCGAAAGCGTGAAAAGATTGGTGCCGGTCGAGCCAAGCGTCTCCGTCGCGAGCACATCGGTCGATGGCGCGGTCGAAGAACTGGTCACTCCGGCGGAAACCGCAGTCGCCATGGCGGCGAAAACGGCAGCGGATTTCAGGAGGTTCATCATCATGAGGTGGTCGTTTGCGTTGGATGGAATTGGGATTGAAATGGAAACCGGGGAAAGCAAAAAAACGAAATTCCGCGGCGTTTGGGCGGTCTTTCAGAGAGATCGACCACACCCCCGAACCATACGCCGGATCCGCAGGATCCCGAAAAATTTCTTCTGGAGCATGGGAAATCGGTGAAACACGGGGACCAGGTCGTCACGGGTCAATGGCGGCGCGGAGGAACAACTGGTCGTGATGCCGCGGCAGAAGACTGTCAGCCGGCAAATGCCAGATCCCCTGCAGCCGACCCTGGGAATTGGTCGCACCGCTGTCGAGCAAACCCGGAGGGTCGTCATGCCATTCCTCCAGATCGAAGCTGTACTGCGGCGTGAGCGACTCCTCAATCGAAAAAGGAATCTGATAGGACAGGTCGATGATTCCCTCGCCGTCCAGCAAGCGCCAGTCCGCGCCACCGGCGGATCCCACCCGCCACCGCGGCCGGCTGGCGTAAACCGTCTGTTCCTCCACCTCGTAGCCCCAGAAAAACAACGCGCCGGGCGCCGCCGCCAGCTCGAAGGGCAGCGTCGTGGCGCCAATCACCACCTCGCCGGCCCCCGATCGCGGATCGAGCGTCATCGTGCACTCCGCGCGGTCGCCCGGCGCGTCGGCCGCCGCAAACGTCCCACTCGCGGCGGAGGTGCCGCCGTGACTCACCACCACACTCCGGGCCGCCGGATCAATCCGCACCGCCAGACACTGCGCCGCGTCGTTGGTGCCGCCGAGCAGCAGCGAGGCCGCGCCACCGGAGGGGAACTCGACCGTCCACGTGAAGACCGCCGGTTCCTGCAAGCCGGTCTCAAACGGCAGGTAGTGAAAACACGAACCCGTGCCGTCCGGAGTCAGGCTGTAGCCGTGGGCCGCCCCGCTGCCGTCGAGCGCGCCGGTCTGATAGGCCGCCGGCGTCAGGTTGCTCCACGTGAAGAACTCGTCGTCAGCCTTGAAATACGTCGATACCGGAACCTCGTGGGAACCCTCGACCAGCGGGATCAAACGCGCGAGCACTTCCGGTTCCGCGGCCGAAAGGTCGGTGGTTTCATACAAATCCGCCGCAAGGTCGAACAACTCGTAGGTCGGCGCGCTGCCGTCGTTGGCACGGCCGCGGACGAGTTTCCAGTCGCCCTGCCGCACGGCCCGCCAGCGGCGCGTGCCCTCTGTGAAATCCCAATAGTGGTAGTCACGCGGCTGCAGGTCGTCCTCGGTTCCGCCCAGCAGCACCGGCAGGATCGAACGCCCGGTGACCTGCGCGGGGGTGGACACACCGGCCATCTGGGCGAAGGTCGGCAGCATGTCCGCGAAGGTTCCTACGACGTTGGTAGTCGTTCCCGGCTCGATCACACCCGGCCACCACGCGATGAACGGCTCGCGGATGCCGCCCTCGTAGCAGCTCCGTTTCTCGTCGCGCAGGTCGCCGTATCCCGGCTTGAGATGTTCTTCGGCAAGAAAGGTCGCACCCGCCTCGCCGTTGTCGGAGCAGAAGATCACCAGCGTGTTTCCCTCGATCCCCAGCTCCACCAGCTTGTCCATGATGCGGCCGGTGTCGCGGTCGGCGGCCGTGACCATCGAGGCATAGGCGTGCGCGTCATAGTCCGGAGTTTCGGCGGTTCCGCCGAAGGGCGCGCCGGGATACGTCTCGTTGATCAAGGTCTGGTCGAGATCGAATGGATCATAGATCAGCCCGTCTTCGTCGGTGAGCGCGTCGAGCGTCGCCGCCGGGTAGTTGTAGGCGTGCGGCGGGGTCCAGGCACAGTAGAGGAAAAACGGGCCGTCGGCGTTGTCCTCGATGAACTGCAGGCCCTCGGCCATCACCACATCGTGCGAGCAGACGTTGCCCAAATCCGAATCCCAGCCAAGGTTGTGCTTCTCGTTGAGGTTGTGGGCGCCCTCGATGTAGAGGCTGTCTCCCTCTCCCAACTGGTCCACGTTGAAGTAGATCTTCCCGTCGTTTCTCCAGAGGAACTTCGGGAAAAACCGGTGGGCGTTCGTCTGGCTCAGGTAGCCGCAGAAAAAGTCGAACCCCTGGTTCCACGGAGCGCCCTCGCTCGCCGCCCCGCCGAGCCCCCACTTGCCGACGCAGCCCGTGGTGTAGCCCGCCTGCTGGAGCAGTTCGGCGAGGGTGACGCGGCTGTCGGCCAGCGCCTTGCTGCTGTTGTGCCGGTCCTGGGCGCGGCGCGAGTCCTGCCCGGTCATCAGGCACGACCTGCACGACTGGCACACGGGACTAGCTGTATAGTAGTCCGTGAAAAGCAGCCCCTGGCTCGCCATGGTGTCGACCCGCGGGGTCTGCAGCGTCGCCTGCCCGTAAACGCCGATCTCGCGGATGTCGAGGTCGTCGATCATGATGAAGACGATGTTTGGCAGTTCCCCCGGCTGGTGCGCGGCGTCGGACGGATCGCTGCCCCGGGAGATCTCCATGCGGTCGGACACCCCGTCGCCATCACTATCCGCGAGCATCGGATCGGTGCCGGTGTCGCCGGTGGAGACAAACGTGCCGGTGTCGGTTTCCACGCCGTCGGACAAGCCGTCGTCGTCGCTGTCGGCGTCATTCGGGTCGGTCGGCCCGGCGATCTCAACGGCATCCCCGAGCCCGTCGCCGTCGCTGTCCGGATCGTTCGGGTCCGTGCCCGCGCTTTCCTCGTCGCCGTTGTCCACGCCATCGTCGTCCGGGTCGTCCCAGCTCCTCTGGTCGAGGTTCTTGAAGTGGAGTTGCTCCCACGCGTCCGCCAGCCCGTCATTGTCGCTGTCGGCACTGCCATCCAGCACGCTGCCGCGGACGTAGAACACCACGTCGCGCGGCGAATAGGTGGTGTTGCCACCCGGAACGCCCGAAGTCCGGATCTCGATGCCGTCGTCATACAACTCGGAAGTCGACTCCCGGTATTGGAAATAACTCCCGGCCACGTCGTCACCGTCCACGTAGCCCAACAGAAACCCATAAGCCTTGTTGCCCGCGAAATACAGCGGGCTGTCGCTGAAATCAAAGGTCAGGAACGATTCATCGGTGAACGACAACCCCTCCAGGTCATACGTTTCCGCCAGCAGCCCGGTCATGCCGGTGCCGCTCAGCGGATCGCCGTCATCCGTGCCGTTGGTCCCGCTCTGCGTCCAAACCGAATCGTCGTTGCCGTCGCCCGCCGGATCCCATTCGAACACCCACAGCTGCAGCGCGTCGCCGGCGCTGAAACTCTGCGCGGCGTCCTTGCGCAGCGTCAGCCCGGTCACCTGATAGATCCCGGATCCGCCGCCGGCATCGGGCATCAGGAAGGAATTTCCCCGCGTCGTCTTCTCGCCCGTAGTCCCCCCGTGTTTCGAACGCGTGTAGGTGCTCGCGGTCGTCTGGGAAACGAGCGCGTCGGCCGGCTCGGCCGGCTCGTTGATCGAAAGCACGCCGGCCGCGGCCGCGGGAACGGCCAACAGCGCGATCGCCGGGAGCGCGGATTTAGCAATCGCCGGGAGGGCCTGCCTCCCGGCGGGCAGGCCGCTTGGGTTGGGTTTGTTGGGTTTCATGGGGGCGGGCTTCAGGGATCGATCGCGGACCGGAGGAACATCCTGTCATTCTGGCGCGGCAGCAGGCTGTCCGACGGCAGGCTCCAGGTGCCCTCGAGCTTGCCCTGCGAATTGGTCGAACGGATTTCCAGCAGCCCCGGAGGGTCGTTGTACCAGGCGTCCAGACCGGTGCTGTATTGCGGCGTGATCGACTGACCGACCGAAAACGGAATCTGATAGAACATGTCAAACACCCCGCCGCCTTCCATCGCCTGGAAGGCACCGCTGCCGATGGTTCCAACCTGCCAGCGCGGCCGGCTGGCCCGCACGGTTTCGGACTCCACCTGATAGCCCCAGAACCGCAGCGCGCCGGGCGCGGTCGCCAGCTCGAACGGCAGCACCGTGGATCCGATCACCAGCTCACCGGAACCGGACATCGGGTCGATCCGCAATTGGCATTCGGCGCTGTTGCCGCCGTCAAAGCCACCGCTCGCGGCCCAAGCCCCGGCATGACTCACCTCGACCGTCCCGGCGTCCGCGTCCACCCGCACCGCAAGGCAGCTGCCCGCGTCATTGACTCCGCCGAGCAACAACGACGCCGCACCACCGGAGGGAAACTCAAGCGTCCAGGTGAAGGTCGCCGTTTCACTCAGCCCGGTTTCAAACGGCAGGTAGTTGAAGCCGCTGCCCGTGCCGTTCGGCGTCAGGCTGTAGCCATTGGACGCGCCACTGCCGTCCGGCGTGCCGGTCTGATAGGCCGAGGCGGTCAGGTTCGTCAGCGTGAAAAACTCGTCGTCGGCCCTGAAGTAGGGCGAAAGGGCGACCTCGTGGGTGCCCTCGACCAGCGGGATCAGCCGCGCCAGCACCTCCGGCTCGGTCGCCGAGAGATCGGTGGTCTCATACAAGTCGTCGGCCAGGTTGAACAACTCGTAGGTCGGAGCGCTGCCGTCGTTGACGCGGTCGCGGACGATTTTCCAGTCGCCCTGACGCACCGCGCGCCATCGGCGGTTCAGGCCGTTGCTGTATTCGCGGAAGCTCCAGTAGTGGTAGTCGCGCGGGACGAGGTTCTCCTCGCCGCCGCCATAGAGCACCGGCAGGATCGAGCGACCGGTGATCTGCGTCGGCGTCGAAACGCCCGCAATCTCCGCAAAAGTCGGCAGCATGTCGGCGAAGGTGCCGATCACTCCGCTGGTGGTACCCGGCGAGATCGTACCCGGCCACCACGCCACGAATGGCGAACGGATGCCGCCCTCGTAGGTGTCTTTTTTCGCACCACGCAGGTTGGCGTAGCCCTCCTTCAGGTGTTCCTCCGTGAGGAAGATGGCGCTATCGCCCGACTCTCCATTGTCGGAGCAGAAAATCACCAGGGTCCTGTCGTCGATTCCCAGCTCGACGAGCTTGTCCATGATGCGTCCGGTGTCGCGATCAGTGGCTGAGAGCATCGAGGCATAGGTGTGCGATTCGTATTCCGGGTAACCCGGATGCGTCGCAGACTCACCGAAGGGCATGCCGGGATACATTTCATTGATCAGAGTCTGGTCGAGATCGAGTGTGTCATAGACCAATCCGTCGGCATCCGTGAGAGCTTCTACCGTGGCCGCCGGGAAGTTGTGGGCGTGCGGTGGCGTCCACGCGCAGTATAGGAAAAACGGTTTGTCGGCGTTGTCCTCGATGAACTGGAGGCCCTCGGCCACCACGACATCGTGTGAGGCGACATTGCCGTGGGGATCATCCCAGTCTTGGATGGCGGTGTTGAAGTTCTCCGCACCCGCGATATAGAGGGAATCACCAGGGCCCAACTGGTCCTCGTTGAAGTAGATCTTCTGGTCGTTCTTCCAGAGGTATTTCGGAAAAGCATCGTGAGCCTGCACCTGGCCGAGGTATCCGCAGAAGAAATCGAATCCCTGATTCCACGGCGCTCCGGTGGTCGTCGGGCCACCCATGCCCCATTTTCCGACACAGCCGGTGGTGTAGCCTGCCTGTTGCAGGACTTCCCCAATCGTGACGCGCTCCGCAGCGAGCGGGTATTGGTAGCCGGTGCCGTCTCCATTGTTGAAGCGGTCCTGCGAGCGGCGGGAGTCCTGACCGGTCATCAGGCAGGAGCGGCAGGAATGGCACACCGGACTAGCCGTATAGTAGTCGGTGAACATCAGTCCCTGACTCGCCATGGTGTCGACGCGCGGTGTCTGCAACGTGGCCTGACCATAGACGCCGATCTCGTTGATGTCGGCATCGTCGATCATGATGAAAATGATGTTCGGCCGGTCAGCCGGCAGATGGCTGCCGTCAAACGGGTCGGTGCCGAGCGAGATCTCGATGCGGTCGTTGACTCCGTCGTCATCGGTGTCCGAAAGCATCGGGTCGGTGCCGGTGTCCGAGGAGGAAACGAAGCGTCCGCTGTTGGTTTCCACGCCGTCGCTCAGGCCGTCGTCATCGCTGTCGGAATCGAGCGGATCAGTCGGCCCGGCGATCTCCACAGCGTCATCGAGCCCGTCGGAGTCGCTGTCGGCTTCGTTCGGGTCGGTCCCGGCGGTTTGCTCGGCCGCGTTGTCCACGCCGTCATCGTCGGGGTCGTCCTCGTCCGTCTCGCCCAGCCCCTGGAAGTGCAGGAACTCCCAGACGTCGGACAGCCCGTCGTCGTCGGAATCCGTGCCGTACATGGTGGCATCGATGGCGCTGCCGCGGACGAAGAAATCCGTGTCCCAGGGAGAATAATACGTGTTTTCACTGGGGATGTTCTGCGTCCGGATCTGCATGCCGTCCGCGTAGGCGTTGTTGGCCGGCTGCGCATACTGGAAGTAGGCGCTCGGGCTTCCCGCCCCGTCAATGTAGCCGATCAAAAACCCATAACTCCTGTTCTCCGCCAGATACAGTGGGCTGGCGCTGAAGTTGAAGGTCACGAAGGCATCGTCATCAATGCTCAAGCCGGCGAGGTCGTAGGTATCCACCAGCATCGCGGTCATTCCCGTCCCGCTGAGCGGGTCCCCGTCATCGGATCCGTTGGTTCCGGACTGGGTCCAAACCGACCCGTCATTGCCATCGTCCGCCGGGTCCCACGCGAAGATCCAGAGCTGCAGCGTGTCGCCCGACTCAAAGCTCTGGTCGGTGTCTTTCTGAATCGTCAGGCCGGTGACCTGGTAACCCGGATACCCGGTTCCCGTGTCGGGCATCAGGAAGGTGTTTCCCCGGGTGGTCTTGGTGACCGTTCCGCCGCCATGCACGGCCCGCGTCCAACTCGTTCCGACTGCGGTGCCGAGAATCGCATCCGCCGGCTCGCTCGTGGAAATCGTCAGTTCCTCGGCGGGTTCCACGGTGCCGCCATCTCCGGCGGTGCCATGCACGTAGTAGATCTGGTTCCGGCTGGAAACAATGTGATCGGAATCACTGATCGTAACACGCCCGCCATTGCTTTCTTCACGATGCTGAAAACGATCCTCGGTTCCATCGACCTGGTCATAGGTCATGAAATACCCGAAATCCGAACTTTCGCTCACGGTGAGCGGCGTCGCCAGCTCGAAGGTCACATAGTCGTTGTTCGCGTAGCTGCCATTGAGGGTGAACACCTCGGTGTAAAGCGGGGTCACGCTGGTTCCCACGTAGTAGTCATCACCGTCGACGGCCGTCGAGTGACCCGTGCCGCTATCCCACTGGGCGGAGGTCCCCTCGAACACCCGCAAGGTGATCGTGTCGTTGAGGTAGCTCTGGGTGCTGCTCTTCTTCAGCGTGATCGCGCTGATCTGATAATCCGTCCCCGCTCCATCACCCAGCGCGAACAACTGCCCGCGCGCGTGGTCGGCATCGGAGTCCTCGTCCTTCAGTGCGGTGTCAATGCCGGTCCCTCCGGAGTCCATCGACGACAGGATGTCGCTCGTGGGCGCGCTGCTGGAGGTCGACACACCGGCCGACGCCATCGCGAACGGCCACAACGTGGAAATGATCAGTGTGGTTTTGAGGTTCATTTGGTGTTTTTTGGAAAATAGAAACGGCAAACCGAATTCGGTTTCCGCTGTCGCAGTCCCACGGTTCATGCAAGCCGTGCGGAACGTCGGATGGTGGATTTGAGGGAAATTTGCGGATTTCAAAAACAAACGGATTGATCCGCTTTCAGAAAGAAAAGCGCCCCGCCCAAGAACGGGCGGGGCACCTGATTGCAATTGAGTCAGTCAACCGGCGGGGTTCAGGGAACCTCGACCCGATAGAACTCGCTGGCCCCAAGCCCCGCGAAGGTTTTGGTGCCGTAACCGGTCTCATCGGTCGAAATCGTATCAAGTTTTTCCCATTCCGTGACCATATCCGGGGAATACATGAGGTCGAAGGATGAGTTCGGTGTTCCCTGGATTTCGATGGTCACTTGCGGATCCGGGCTGACACCATCCGTGGTGATCGATGTGATCGTCGGCGCGGTGAGTGGAGCAGTGACCGTCACGTCAACCGTCTCGGTGAACGGACCGCCGGGACCGGAAACGATGATCTCGTAGCTCGTGTCCTCAGTCGGGTTGAAGGTGGTCGTATAGACCCCGCCGCCGGAGCTGATGTCCTGCGCGACGCCGTTGATGGTCACTGCCGTCGCCAGATCGGAGATCTTCCAGGTCAGCGTCACCGGGTCACCCGTGGCCACCTCGGCAAGATCCGAGCTGAATCCGAGGAACGGATCCGCCGCCGTGAAGAACGCCGTGGCGTGGGCCGCGATTTGCACGTCGGTCAGCGCAGACTCGAACACCGCAGCTTCGTCGAACCAACCGTCGAAGAATTGGAAGTTGTTCTTGTTACTGGCGAGAACCCAGTTGCCTTCGTTGGCCGCAACGGTCCCGAGGGTGGCCGAGCCCTGGAAGACACCGTCGATGTAGATGCTCATCTCCTGATCTTCAGTTTCCGTGTCGCCATCGGGGTCCGCATCATAGACACAGTGCAGCAGGAAGCTGGTCTGGCTATCCGGCATCGTGGCCACCGGAATCTCCGTCACGGAGCCGTCCAAAAACGATTCGAAGTGCCCGTTGGTCAGGTAGACCACCGATCGTCCGGTTCCGGTTCCGTTGGTCATCGCAAACAGGTTCTTGCTGGCTGCCTGGATGTTGTTGGAATTCAGGACTGCGGTGAGCGTGAATGACTCCGAGTGCTCGCTAGTGGCCGGGATCTCAATCCTCACGTTATCCATTTCACCCGCCAGGTCCATCCCGCCCGGAACCGCGCCACCTCCCTGGATCAGGTCTCCGGAGATGTTGGTGGTGTGGTAGCCATTGCCCGAGGAATCCGTCAGGTATCCCGAATCGGCCGCCTCTTCGAAACGGTAGTAGAACAACGGCGAATCCGCTTTCATCGCGATGCTGAAATCATTGTCGGCTGCTTCCGCACCGACCACCAGCACATCGGCGCTGGCACTCAGCGTGGTGACTCCCGTTTTGCCCGCCTCCACCACATACGTGAAGTTGCTGGTCGGCGAATCGGTAACGACCACCATGCCGTCGTTTGGCACCGCGTCACTCGCATCGATCGCGAGCAGGTCGGTGGACCCCGCCGGAGTCGTCAGACTCGCGCTCTCAGCGCTGGCATCGAATGTGATGTTGAGATCAACCGAATTCCCCGAAACGATCAGGCTCTCGGACGCGGTGATCGTCGGTGCGGCGAACTGTGCGGTGGACGTCGTGAGCATCACGCTCTGAATCGCATTCCCCGAGGATGCCTGTGTCCGCGCCTTGAAATAGTAGGGCTGGGACAAATCGATGATCGTCGTTCCCGTTCCGGTAATGGCAGCCCCTCCCGATCCGTCGTCATAGGAGTAGGTGTAGCTGCCATCGGAAGCCACCGTCAGGGTGACCGTTTGGGTCACGGTATTCCCCGTGAAGTCAAAGGGACTCAGCGTGCTGGTCACGGCTCCGTCAAAATCATATTCGAGAAGCCCCATGTCGACGTTGCTGTTCCGTGTTCCCAGGCTGAAACCGATGCCGTCTGCATAGGGCACTTCCGAATTACTCGAAAACAGGTTACTCACTCCCGAGACCGCGACCAAACCGAAGGACAAATGGTTCGCATTGAAGGGTGCCACGGTATTGCTGCCATTGTTGTCGTTGTACAACATGTCGAACTGCACCTCCAGGGTGAAGCCGTCACTGACCAAAAACGCCGTGTTACTGTCGAAGGTGGAGATCCGGTTACCGGAAGCCGCGATGCCAGCATAGAGGCCCGGGTTGTCTGTAGTTTCCACCACATCATCCCAACCCCAATCGGTGCCTCCAGCACCATTGTAGTTCACGACGGTTCCTCCGCCTCCAACGTTCGCGTTCACATCCACGCCATCGTTGTCAAAGGTGTCCAGATACACCGTCTGCCCGACGGCATGCCCGGACAGGCAAAGCATCGCGATAAATAGTTGAGCTTTATTGATTTTCATATATCCTATGGGAGTTGATTGGTTTGGGTTCAATTGGGAGTTCGAGTCGATCTCAACCATAGGGAGAAATTTCACCGGCGCCACCGAAAGGTCGCGCCAGTTGAATCCCTTCCTAAAGCTGTATCACTACGGAACCAGCTAGCCCCGGGCCAAGACGAGTTTTTTGTGCCTTGCAAACTATACCCCTTGGGAGCCTAGTGCATCGAACCGGAAGTCGGTGGGCAAATGGCGCGAGTGATTTTTCCTGAGTCCAAGGCGTGACGAGTGGAGTTGAGCAGGCTCAACGACCGAGGAATAACGAAGCTGTCCAGCGACAATTAGAAATTCCCTCAGCGACAATTAAAACTGACCACCGACGACAATTACTCTCATAGCGGTTTGGGGGTGGATTTGAGAGCGCGGGGTTCCGGCGGAGGGAGGGAAGCGAGGCCGGCGGAGCCGGAC
>JAUTCT010000125.1 GCA_030673875.1 Verrucomicrobiota bacterium JB025
TTCCTATCTGATCGGAGTGGTCGATATCGCAGAGCTTGGGCTCTTCGAGCAATGGCTTGATGTCCGGCACGTCAAGCGGGACACGCGAAGGCGGATTTCCCCGATAGAATCAGGCATTCAGGCCTTAACCTGACGCGAATGGGATCGGTGGGAAGGTCCGATTGTTGTCTAGTAGTTGTGTTTTCAGGGACTTGTGGGCATATCCGGCAACCCAATACCCGCCGCGGCAGAGTTTGGTGCAGTTGATTGGAGCGGCTTCGCCGAGCAAAGGTAAGTGCCGCCGTTCCGGGCGCAGCGCCTTCAAACCCAATGCTTCGTTGCTCCTCGGTCGTGAATGGCTATTCACTTCCTCGTCGCGGCTTGCCTTGAATTTGAATGCTTGCGTCGCCGGACGTCGGGTTGCCGGATGTGCCCTTATGAGTTCTGTAAATTATATGTGCGATTGTTGTTTTTTGGAGGGGTTGCGAGAAGTTGGCGGGAGAGGGGTGCTGTGGGTCTGGGTGGTGGGAGGAAGCGGGGCGATGCGCCTGGCGGTGGTGGATTTCCGAGGGGTTGTTTGGTGAAGATCGCGCTTGGATGCGGGGGCCGGGCGGGTTGTGCTGTGGGGGTGGAAATGATTCGGATACGCGGTGCGCGGCAGCACAACCTACGGGATGTCGATGTGGACATTCCGAAGGGGAAGTTGGTGGTGATCACGGGGCCGAGTGGCTGCGGGAAGTCGTCGCTGGCGTTTCACACGCTGTATGCGGAGGGGCAGCGGCGGTATGTGGAGTCGCTCTCGGTGTATGCGCGGCAGTTTCTGGATCAGTTGGAAAAGCCGGACGTTGATTCGATCGAGGGGTTGAGTCCGGCGATCGCGATCGAGCAGCGGGGTGGTGGGTTGAATCCGCGGTCGACGGTGGCGACGGCGACGGAGATTCACGATTACCTGCGGGTGTTGTGGGCGGCGGCGGGTGTGCCGCATGATCCGGAAACGGGCGAACGGCTGGAGCGGATGGGCGCGGGTGACATCGTGGATGCGCTGGCGGCGCTGGAGGAGGGGACGAAGGTGATGTTGCTGGCGCCGGTGCCGGCGGAGGAGCTGCATGAGCCGGAGCGGTTGTTGGGGGATTTATTGCGGCAGGGGTTCATCCGGGTGCGGTTGGACGGGGAGGTGCTGGAGATCGAGGAGGCGGGGGCGGCGTGGCCGGAGTCGAAGCCGAGCCTGGAGATCGTGGTGGACCGGTTTGTGGTGCGCGCGGGTGTGGAGAGCCGGATGGCGGATTCGGTGGAGGCGGCGTTGCGGCTTTGTGGTTCGGAGGCGCGGGCGGCGGTGATGGCGCCCGGTGAGGACGGGTGGCGGGACCTGGTTTTCCAGACGGCGTATCGGAATCCGGCGACGGGGTTCATGGTGGGCGAGCTGTCGCCGAAGCATTTTTCCTTCAACTCGCATGTGGGTGCGTGTGAGGCGTGCGAGGGGTTGGGGACGGAGATGTTTTGTGATCCGGGGCTGCTGGTGAAGGATCCGGAGGTGCCGCTGGTGAAGGGCGGGCTGAAGGGGTGGTGGGGTGAGAAGTCGCCGCGGCAGGGGAAGTTCGTGAATGAGACGAAGGCGGTGCTGCGGATGTGCGGGCTGGATGAGGAGGCGGGGTTTGCCGCTCTAACGGATGAGGCGCGCGGGTTGTTGTTCGAGGGCGGGGAGCTCGAGACGGGGTGGAAGGTGGGGCGGGACAAGCAGCCGGAGAGGCGCGAGTATGAGGGGCTTTCCAACGAGGCGATGCGGGTGTGGCGGGAGGCGAAATCGGAGCTGACGAGGAAGCGGTTGTCGCGGGTGATGGCGCACCGGCCGTGCCGGGCGTGCGGCGGGAAGCGGCTGAAGCCGGAGTGGCTGGCGGTGAAGGTGGAGGGTGCGGAGGGCCGATGGCTGGGGATTCAGGATTTTGCGGAGCTGGCGGTAGCGGATGCTGCGGTGTGGCTGGAGGGGTTTCGTGGGGATGACGCGCGGATTGAGGTTTGCGGGAGGATTGCGGGCGATGTGAAGGCGCGGTTGGCGTTTTTGGCGGAGGTGGGGCTGGAGTATCTGACGCTGGATCGCGGGAGTGGCACGCTGTCGGGTGGCGAGGCGCAGCGGATCCGGTTGGCGACGCAGCTGGGGGCGGGGCTTTCCGGTGTGATCTATGTGCTGGACGAGCCGAGCATCGGGCTGCATGCGGCGGATACGGAGCGGTTGATCGGGGCGCTGACGAGGTTGCGGGATTTGGGGAATACGGTGGTGGTGGTGGAGCACGACGAGGAGATCATCCGGGCGGCGGATCATGTGATCGACATGGGTCCGGGAGCGGGGTTTGCCGGCGGGCAGGTGCTGGCGGCGGGGGTGCCGGATGAGCTGGAGAGTGCGACGGGGGAGTGGCTCCGGGATGGAGTTTCGCGGAGCGGAGGGGGAGGCAGGAGCGCGTCGATCATTGATGCGGGAGCGATCATGGTCCGGGGGGCGGAGGAGCACAATCTGCAGGGGATCGATGTGGAGATTCCGCTGGGGAAACTGGTGTGTCTTTGCGGCCCGAGCGGGAGCGGGAAGTCGACGCTGGTGGATGATATTCTGAGGCGGGCGTTGGCGCGCAGGTTTCACGGCAGCGGGGAGGTGCCGGGGAAACACGCCGGGATTGATGGATTGGATCAGGTTGAGAAATTCGTGGTGGCGGACCAGTCGCCGATCGGGCGGAGTCCGAGGTCGAACCCGGCGACGTTCAGCGGGGCGTTTGATTTGATTCGCGGGTTGTTCGCGCAGTTGCCGGCGTCCAAGCAGCGTGGTTATGGAGTGGGGAGGTTCAGTTTCAACGCGGCGGGCGGGCGCTGCGAGCGGTGCCAGGGGAACGGTCGCCTGAAGATCGAGATGCATTTTCTGCCGGATGCGTGGGTGGCGTGCCCGGCATGTGGCGGGCGGAGGTTCAACCGGGAGACGCTGGAGGTGACCTACAAGGGGCGGAGCGTGGCGGATGTGCTGGAGATGCAGGTCGATGAGGCGCTGGCGTTTTTCCGGCCGATTCCGAAGTTGTTCCGGATTTTGACGACGCTCGACGAGCTGGGGCTGGGGTATTTGAAGCTCGGGCAGCCGGCGAACACGCTTTCCGGCGGTGAGGCGCAGCGCTTGAAGCTGGCGGTCGAGTTGGCGAAACCGCAGGCGCCGCATACCTTGTATCTTTTTGACGAGCCGACGACCGGGCTGCATTTCGGCGATGTCGAGCGCTTGCTGGCGGCGTTCGGGCGCCTGGTGGAGGCGGGCCACAGCGTGCTGGTGGTCGAGCATCACCTTGGGGTGATTTCGGCGGCCGACCGGGTGATCGAGCTCGGGCCGGGAGGTGGGGTGAACGGTGGGAGGCTGGTGGTGGAGGGGACTCCGGATGAGGTGGCCGAAACCGAGGGGTCGCCGACGGGGCGGGCGCTCCGGCATGCGGCGGAGCGGGGCTGAATGGATGAGTTTGGCCGCGGCCGGCATCAATTGGATTTTTCGTGAGGCATGGGCGAACGAGTTTTGTTCAAGGGGGGCGGGGGAACGTGTCCGCCGGCGCCCGAGTCGAATGGGCATGGCCATGAATGGTTTTTCAAGCCGCGCCTGAGCTGAGCAAGCACCCCGGCGATCATGCATCGCCGTTCCTCGGGACGCTTTCCGGCACAATATCCCACAATGTGGTGACGCTGCTCCCCGTCGAACGTCCGGCCGGTCGCCAAAACTCATCCCCCTGGAAACACAAAAGCGGTTCGACTGATCATCCTCGGGGAAAACCCATTAACCCTGAGGCATCTCAGTCGAACCGCCTGATTGTGTCGCGACGTGTGAAAAGAAGCATCTGCCGTGCCAATCTTGTCGATCAGTCCTGCAGATTGCTCAAAGGAGGGGAGAGAACCACGGATTGCACGGATGACACGGATTGTGCTCAGGCTGGGGGTGATGTTGTGGTGAGCTTCTGCCGGGCGATGGAAATCCAGTTGTGCCGGATGGTCCGGAGTGACAACGGCTCGGTGAAATCCGTGATATCGGTCTGAATCAGTGGATTTTGTTCGGCGATGATTGGCGGAAAAGTGCTTCCGTAGAGGGATTGGTTGGTCGTGCCTCAAAATTCATCCCCCTTGGAAACACAAAGCGGTTCGACTGATCATCCTCGGGGAAAACCCATTAACCCTGAGGCATCTCAGTCGAACCGCCTGATTGTGTCGCGACGTGTGAAAAGAAGCAATGGCCGTGCCAATCTTGTCGATCAACCCTGCAGATTTCTCAAAGGAGGGGAGAGAACCACGGATTGCACGGATTTTACGGATTGTGCTCAGGCTGAGGGGTGGGATCCAGTTGTGCCGGATGGCTCGGAGTCACGCTGGCTCGGTGAAATCCGTGATATCGGTCTGAATCAGTGGATTTTGTTTGGGGGTGACTGGCGGCAAAGCCTTCCGCCGAGGGATTGGTTGGTCGTGCCTCAATGATTCATCCCCCTGGAAACACAAAAGCGGTTCGACTGATCATCCTCGGGGAAAACCCATTAACCCTGAGGCATCTCAGTCGAACCGCCTGATTGTGTCGCGACGTTTGAAGAGACGCATCGGCCGTGCCAATCTTGTCGATCAACCCTGCAGATTGCTCAAAGGAGGGGAGAGAACCACGGATTACACGGATGACACGGATTGTGCTCAGGCTGGGGGGGGATGTTGTGGTCAGCTTCTGCCGGGCGATGGAAATCCAGTTGTGCCGGATGGTTTGGAGTGACACTGGCTCGGTGAAATCCGTGTTATCGGTCTGAATCAGTGGATTTTGTTCGGCGATGATTGGCGGCAAAGTGCTTCCGTAGAGGGATTGGTTGGTCGTGCCTCAAAACTCATCCCCCCTGGAAACACAAAGCGGTTCGACTGATCATCCTCGGGGAAAACCCATTAACCCTGAGGCATCTCAGTCGAACCGCCTGATTGTGTCGCGACGTTTGAAGAGAAGCATCGGCCGTGCCAATCTTGTCGATCAACCCGGTCGATTGCTCAAAGGAGGGGAGAGAACCACGGATTGTACGGATTTCACGGATGGTGCTCAGGTTGAGGGGTGTGGTTTTTGCTCATGGGGCGGCGGGACGTTTCTGTCGTCGCCCGACCCGAATGGCGTGCACGTGAAGGCGCTTTTCTGTCCGTGCCCGGGCCGGGCATTTTCCCCCGGCGATCATGCATCGGCGCTGATTGGGTTGCTTTCCGGCGCAGGATCGTAAAATCCTGTGACCCCGGAGTTTGGCGGGAAAACTGGATTTTCCATTGGACAATTCCGACGGGGGACGGTAGTCACCTGCCCCCGGGCGCGGGAACGCGTCCAGTCCGGTCTGGCAGAGTAGCTCAGTGGTAGAGCAGAGGACTCATAAGCCTTTGGTCGGCGGTTCAAATCCGCCCTCTGCTACCAGACCGATTTGATGCGGGACGGATGGTTGTGGGTCGGGGGCTTGTGCTGATTGAACGCTTTCTTCTACGGCTTGAAGCAAGACGGGGTGAGTAGGATGCGCATTCAATGATTTTGGTCGACTATCAGAGTGTCAGAGGGATTGATTCGCGTGTCCAGAGAGCGGCCGTGCGGGTGATCGTGTGGTAAGGCGCGTGACGGTGGAGGAATATTCATTCAACGAGACGAATCAGATTCATGAAACAACTTTTGCAAGGAGTCCTCGCGGTCGGCATGGTCCGGTTCCGTGCGGGGGCGCGGCCATGGGTCGCGGCAGTCACAATTTTTCAACCAAGATTAAACCAATCCATCGAATTGCCCCATGAGAACGCTGCGTGAATTATATCGGATCGGTGCGGGACCTTCGAGTTCGCATACGATGGCCCCGCGGGAGGCCGCCATTCGCTTTGGTGCGGAGAATCCGGATGCCGCGTTGATCCGGGTGACGCTTTTCGGCAGCCTGGCAGCGACGGGGAAGGGGCATCTGACCGACCGCGCGATTCACAAGGCGCTGGAAGGCCGGGAGGTTGAGATCCAATGGAGGCCGGGCGAGGAGCTGCCGCGGCACACCAACGGGATGCGGTTTGAGGCGCTGGACGCGGCGGGCAATGTCGAGTCGACCGTGGAAGACTACAGCATCGGCGGAGGGGCGTTGTTGTCCGACCAATCCGATAGTGGCGATGCGTATCCCGAGAAGAACTTCGAGGAGATCTTCGTGGTGTGCCGGAATGACGGGATGTCGCTTTGGGAGTATGTGTTTGCGCACGAGGACGATGAATTTCCCGAGTTTCTATCGGTCGTGTGGCAGGCGATGCGTGACAGTGTCGAGCGCGGGCTTGATACCGACGGGATGCTGCACGGCGGGTTGAAATTGCGGCGCAAGGCGCATTCGATTCACCGCAAGAGCGGGATGCTGGGAGCGGGGGTGCAGGACGACGCCTTGCTGAGTTCCTACGCCTACGCGGTGTCCGAGGAGAATGCCAGCGGCGGGATCATCGTGACGGCGCCGACGTGTGGGGGTGGAGGCATCGTGCCGGCGACCTTGTATTTTCTGCAGCGGAAACTCCAGGTGAGCGACCGGGAAATCGAGCGGGCGATTGCGACGGCCGGGGTGTTTGGAAATCTGGCGAAGGCGAATGCGTCGATCTCCGGGGCGTATGTCGGGTGTCAGGGCGAGGTCGGGGTCGGCTGCGCGATGGCGGCGGCGGCGGCGGCGCAGCTGCTGGGTGGCACGCGCGGGCAGATTGAATACGCGGCGGAGATGGGGCTCGAGCACCACCTCGGGCTGACATGTGATCCGGTGTTGGGCTTGGTCCAGATCCCGTGCATCGAGCGCAACGCGCACGCGGCATTGCGGGCGATCGACTGCGCGCATCTGGCGATTCTCTCAGACGGTGAACACACGATTTCCTACGATGAAGTGGTCGATGTGTTGCTGGAGACCGGGCAGTCGTTGTCGACGGATTTCCGGGAGACTTCGTCCGGCGGCTTGGCGAGGATCTACCGCAACCGCTATCTGAAGGCGGGCATGAAGAAGCCGGTGGACGGCGCGGGCGGGGATTCGGCGGGCGGGGCGTCTTAGGAGACTGATGGGATGGGGGCTGATGGGCTGATGGGCTGATGGGCTGATGGGCTGATGGGCTGATGGGCTGATGGGCTGATGGGCTGATGGGCTGATGGGCTGATGGGCTGATGGGCTCTGGGGGCTGAACCGCCAAGCGCCGTC
>JAUTCT010000126.1 GCA_030673875.1 Verrucomicrobiota bacterium JB025
CCAATCCCCAATCCCCAATCCCCAATCCCCAATCCCCAATCCCCAATCCCCAATCCCCCCCATTCCAAAACCCGCACTCGCAACCCGTCACGCATTTGATAGATTGCCCTCACTCGCCATGTCCTTCAACGCCGCCGGCAAACACCTCTTCTACACCGAGTTCGCCAAACTCACCGAAGCCGGCTTCGGCATCCGCCAGGCCGCCGACGCCCTTCAGGACGACTCCCTCCCCGCCTCCCAAAAAGCCATCCTCGCCGGCCTCCACGCCGGCCTCGAAAACGGCCAAACCATCTCCCAGGCCCTCACCGGAACCACCCCGTCCTTCACCGAATTCGAGCGCTCCATCATCGATGCCGGCGAACGCGGCGGCAAACTCGGCGCCTCCTTCAAGCACCTCGCCGACTACTTCGGCATGATCGACTCCGCCCGCTCCGACGCCCTCCGCGCCCTCGCCTACCCCGCCTTCATCCTCCACCTCGGCGTCTTCGTCGGCACCGTCCCCACCGCCATCATGGCCGGGGACCAATCCATCCTGGAAATCACCGGCTCCTTCCTGCTCTCCCTGCTCATTCTCTACGCCGGCCTCGCCGTCGCATTCATCGCCATCCTCGCTCTCTTCCGCAACGCCCGCAAAAACCCGGCCACCGACGCCCTGCTCCGCCGCATCCCGCTCATCGGCAAGACCCGCACCCACTTCGCCATGGCCTCCTTCAGCAAGGTCGCCCACACCTGCCTGCTTGCCGGCCTCCCGTTCCGCGAGACCATCCGCATGGCCTGCGCCGCCAGCCAGAGCGGCCTCATCCTCAACGCCGCCACCTCACTCAGCCAAACCCTCGACCAAGGCAACCCACTCGGCCCCGTCCTCACCCGGCAATCCACCGCATTCCCCAAATCCTTCGCCCGCGCATGGACCACCGGCGAACAAGCCGGCACCCTCGACGACGACCTCGCCCACTGGTCCTCTCGTTTCCAAAAAGACGCCGCCACCGGCATCCGCACCCTCGCCGCCGTCATCCCCCGCATCCTCTACATCGCCGTGCTCCTCTTCGTCGGTTGGAAAATCGTCGCCTTCTTCCACGGCTACTACTCCGGCATGCTCGAAATGCTCGAATAAACCCCAATCCCACCCGCCAGAAGAACTCCCGTCCCGCCCGCCGGAAAACCCCAATCCCGCACACCAAAAAGGGCCGCTCACTCGAGCGACCCTTATTGGAAAATCTGTCAGAATTTTGTGAAACCGAGGACCTCTCCTCACGTCGTGTCAGGGACCTCTCCCCTCGCGACGTTCGAAAGATGCCCCATTTCTATAATTCCGTCATGTCCCAAAAAATGGGGACACTCCCGTAAACCAACGCCTTCACCCCTCACCGCCATGCTCCTGTTCATCCCCTACGAAATCGAAACCCTGCAACAAGAACGCCCGTGGGCAAACTGGCTCATCGTCGCCGCCTGCTCGCTCGTCTCCCTCACCGCCCTCTTCGGCGGCGGCCTCCAAGCCGGCGACTTCAACGCCCTCATTCTCCACGGCTTCTCCCTCCCCGGCCTCGTCGGCCACGTCCTGCTCCACGCCGGCCTCCTCCACCTCATCGGCAACATGATCTTCCTCTGGGTCTTCGGCAACGCCATCTGCACCAACACCAACAACCGCGTCTACCTCCTCACCTTCCTCGCCTGCACCCTCATCGCCGCCATCACCCACGTGCTCGTTGACGGCTCACCCGCCATCGGTGCCAGCGGCGCCATCAACGGCATCGTCGGAATCACCCTCGCCATGTATCCGCTCAACCGCGTCCACCTGTTCTGGATCTTCCTCATCCGCGGCGGCACCGTCACCTGCCGCGCGTGGGTCATCATCATCGCCTGGTTCCTCTTCGATATCTGGGGCGTGCTCATCGGCGGCGGCTCCACCGCCTACTGGGCACACATCGGCGGACTCCTCGGCGGACTCGCCATCGGCCTCACCGCCCTCCACTTCCGCTGGTTCCAACTCACCGAATACGACAACCGCTCGCTGCTCGAAATCCTCCGCCGCGAATACCCGGAATAAACCCACCCCAATCCCCCATTCCACTCCCACCCTACTTGCGCAAAGTCCGAAGCCCCTCCCCTCAATCCACCTTGGCGCCGAGCTTGTTGCCCCAGCTTGTTCACCCCCTTTGCCACAACAAGATCCCGGAGGAATCACAGCCAGTAGCCGGGGGTCGAGCGCAGCGACACCCCCGGATCCCCTCCCACCAGAAAATTCATCGCTTGCATCATGGATATGTCCACGGTCTGTGGCGACCCTGGCGCCATGCCCCCCCTGTCACCTTGGCGGGGAATCCCCACTGCCACCCGCACACCAAAAAGGGCCACTCACTCGAGCGACCCTTCCGGAAAATCTGTCAGATTGTTGGTGAAACCGAGGACCTCTCCCCGCGTCGTTTCAGGGACCTCTCCCCTCGCGACGTCCACAACATGCCCGATTTCCAGAAATCCGTCATGTCCCTAAATTTGGGGACACGCTCCCACGGCAAACAACTCCCCGGTTTCCTAGGAAAGATCCAGCAGCCCGCGCCGGATCGCCTCGCTCACCGCCGACGGCAAATTGCGCACGTGCAGCTTGTCGAAACACCGCTTGATGTATTCCGTCACCGAATACTGGCTCACCCCCAGCTGATCCGCCACCTCCTTGCGCGTCAGCCCCTTCGCCGATAGCTGCAGCACCTCGCACTCCCGGTCGGACAGCGTCTCCGCCCCCTGAATCGGACTCAACTTGCGGAACGTCGAAAGAATCATCCCCGCAATCTTCGGGTCCAGCGGCGTCCCGCCCGCCAGCACCTCCTCCAGCGTGCTGATCAGCCGCGTCGCACTCCCCGCCTTCACCAAATACCCGTGCGCCCCCGCCTCCAGCGCCGCAAACACCTTCGCCTTGTCCGTGAACGCCGTCAGCACCAGCACCTGCACCAGCGGCAGGATCTCCCGGATCTGCTTGATCCCGTCGATCCCGCTCATCCCTGGCAGTCCCAGATCCGATAGCACCAAATCCGGCTCCAACCCGTCGCGAAACTCCTCGATCGCATCCTCCATGTTCGAAAACTCCCCCAGCACCTCATAGCCGCGCTGCTTCAGCACCATTGATACCGACTCCCGAAAATCCGCATGATCCTCGATCAACACCAGCCTCACCGGCAATTCCTCTTTCTTCTCATCCACCATCACCACAACCCATACCCAACAAACCCCACCAAGCAAACGCCGAAATTCACCCATCCCCGCACCTCCCGCCACCCCCAGCACCGACAAAACCCAATCCCCCATCTTCACTCGCCGCGCAGCGCCCTTGGCGGTTCAACCTCCATCCAGCGACGCCCCCCAAGGTAGGGACGCACCGCCGGGGCGTCCGTCTTCCCACAGATCCCATCCGCAAAATCTCAAATCTCAAATCTCAAATCTCAAATCTCAAATTCCCCACCAGCGCGAAGCTCCTTCCCTCAATCACCCTTCGTGCCTTCGTGTGAGCCCCATCAACAATCCACAATCCACAATCCACAATCCACAATCCACAATCCACAATCCAAAATCTCCAATCCCCAATCTCCATCCGCCGCGCAGCGGCCTTGGCGCCCTTGGCGGCTTGGCGGTTCAACCTCCATCCAACAACGCCCACCCCAAGGTAGGCACGCACCGCCGGGGCGTCCGTCTTCCCACAGAGCCCATCCGCCAAATCTCAAATCTCAAATCTCAAATCCCCCACCAGCGCGCAGCGCGCTACCCGCAAAATCATTCTGTCATCCCCACAGATCCCAAGGCCAAACCTCAAACCCACCCTGCTTGAGCCTCAGCGCGAAGCTCCTTCCCTCAATCACCCTTCGTGTGAGCCCCATCAACAATCCACAATCCAAAATCCAAAATCCCCCCCTGTCCCGCGCGGTGCCCCTGCGTCCCGACGACGGAAAGACGCGGATGACCCGATGATTTTTCGTTCAATTCCCCGGTTTCCGGAGTATGTTTCCATTCCATGCCATGAAACCGCCGGACCCATGCCGCCCCGCCACCGTGCTGGAGCGTGCCGATTTCCCCCGCTTGTTCGAGGTGCTGGCCGGCCGCGGCTATCAGGTTGTCGGGCCGACGGTGCGCGACGGCGCGATCGTCTATGACGCGCTCGACGGGCCGGAGCAGCTGCCGGCCGGCTGGACCGACGAACAGGACGGCGGCACCTATCGCCTGAAGCGACGCGCCGACGCCGCGCTCTTCGGCTATGTGGTCGGCCCGCATTCGTGGAAGAAATTCCTGTTTCCGCCGGAGCAGCGGGTTTTCCGCGCACATCGCACCGCCGACGGATTCGAGGTGCTGCCGGAAGAGGTCGCCGCACCCAAGCTCGCGTTTCTCGGCGTGCGATCCTGCGAGCTGCACGCCATCGCCATCCAGGACCGCGTGTTTCTCGGCGGGCGATTCGTCGACGCGGCCTATCAGCTACGCCGGGCGAACGCCTTCCTCATCGCGGTGAACTGCGGGCAGGCCGGCGGCACCTGCTTCTGCGCGTCGATGCACACCGGTCCGAAAGCCACCACCGGCTACGACCTCGCGCTCACCGAAATCCTGGAAAACGGACGCCACGCGTTCCTCATCGAGGCCGGCAGCGCGACCGGCGCGGAGGTGCTCGCCGAGCTGCCGCACCACCCGGCCACCGCGGCCGACACCACCGCCGCGGAGGCGGCCACCGCACGCGCCACCGCCCACATGGGCCGCAGCCTCGACACCCGCGGCATCAAGGACCTGCTCTACCGGAACCCCGACCATCCCCGCTGGAAGGACGTCGCCGACCGCTGCCTCTCGTGCGCGAACTGCACCATGGTCTGCCCCACTTGTTTCTGCAGCAACGTCGAGGACGTGACCGACCTCACCGGCGAGCACGCGGAGCGCTGGCGGAAGTGGGATTCGTGCTTCACCCTGTCATTCTCCCATGTCACCGGCGGCGCGGTGCGGCCGACCGTCAAGGCGCGCTACCGCCAGTGGCTCACCCACAAACTGGCGTCATGGATCGACCAGTTCGGCACGTCCGGCTGTGTCGGCTGCGGGCGCTGCATCACCTGGTGCCCGGTCGCCATCGACCTCACCGAGGAAGTCCGCGCCATCCGCGAATCGTCCCCCGCATGACCCCCGACCCGCCCAGCGCATGAACGACATCCAACAGCTGATCCGCAAGCACCGGTTCTTCGCCGGCTTGCAGGAAAGCGATCTCGAACTGGCCGCCGGCTGCGCGGCGAACGTGCACTTTCCCGCGGGTCAGCATCTCTTCCACGAGGGCGAATCCGCCGATCATTTCTATCTGCTCCGGTCCGGCCGGGTGGCGCTCGAGATGGCCGTGCCCGGCCGCCAACCGGTGGTCATCGAAACATTGCAAGCCGGTGACGTCATCGGCTGGTCGTGGTTGTTCCCGCCCTATCTCTGGCAAATGGACGCGCGCGCCCTACTGGCCGTGCGGGCCACCGCCTTCGATGGCAAGTGCCTGCGGGAAAAATGCGCCAGCAACCACGACCTCGGCTACGAACTGGCGATGCGCTTCGCCGCCATCCTGACGCACCGCCTCCAGGCCACGCGTCTGCAACTCCTCGATGTCTATGGATCCCACCATTGAGTCCCCCGCCCGCCCGCAACCGGCGACGGAGCCCATGCTGCCCGACCCGTGGCGCGTCGAACGCGTGCACGCGGAAACCGCCGACACCTTCTCGCTCGAACTCACACCGGTCGGCGGCCCGCGACCGCTCGCCTTTTCACCCGGCCAGTTCAACATGCTCTACGTCTTCGGCGTGGGCGAGGTGCCCATCTCCATCAGCGGCAACCCGGAAATCGAGTCGCCGCTCGTCCATACCACCCGGATCGTCGGCACGGTGACCCGCGCGATGGGGAAACTCAAAGCCGGCGACCTGCTCGGCGTGCGCGGGCCCTACGGATCCGGCTGGCCGGTGGACGCGGCAAAGGGCCGCGACGTGGTGATCGTCGCCGGCGGACTCGGACTCGCGCCGCTCCGGCCGTTGATCCATCACCTACTAGCCCACCGCGCCGACTACCGGGAGATCGCGCTGCTCTACGGCACCCGCACGCCGCAGGACCGGATCTTCCGCGCCGACCTGCGGCGCTGGACCGCGCGCCGCGACCTACAGGCCCAGGTCACCGTGGACCGCGCCGTGAGCGGGTGGACCGGTCATGTCGGGGTGGTCACCAAGCTCGTCGCCCACGCGCCATTCGATCCCTCCAACACCGTGGCCTTCGTCTGCGGACCGGAGGTCATGATGCGTTTCACCCTGCAGGAGCTGCAACGGCGCGGAGTGCCACCGGAGCGCAGCCACCTCTCGCTGGAGCGAAACATGAAATGCGCCATTGGTTTCTGCGGCCATTGCCAGTATGGTTCCATGTTCGTCTGCAAGGACGGGCCGGTGTTCCGCTACGACCGCGTGCGGTCACTGATGAAGGTTCGCGAACTCTGAACCCAAGCCATGAAACAGCCGGGTAAACCCAAACTCGCCGTGTGGAAGTTCTCTTCCTGCGACGGTTGCCAGTTGAGCTTGCTCGACTGCGAGGACGAGCTGCTCGCGATCTCCGGTGAAATCCAGATCGCCAATTTCCCCGAAGCCTCGCGCGAGGTCGTCAAGGGGCCCTACGACCTGTCGCTCGTCGAGGGGTCCATCACCACCCCGCACGATGCCGAGCGCATCCACCAGGTGCGCCGCGCCTCGAAACACCTCGTCACCATCGGCGCCTGCGCCACAGCCGGCGGCATCCAGGCGCTGCGCAACTTCAAGGACGTGAAGGAGTTCACCTCGATCGTCTATGCCCGCCCGGAATACATCTCCACGCTCGCGAAATCCACGCCCATCGCAGACCACGTTTTCGTGGATTTCGAGCTGCGCGGCTGCCCGGTCAACAAGCACCAGTTGCTGGAAGTCATCTCCGCCTTCCTCGCCGGCCGCCAGCCGAACACCCCGCCCCACGGCGTCTGCATGGAGTGCAAGCGGCGCGGCATCGTCTGCGTGATGGTCGCGCACGGCACGCCCTGCCTCGGTCCGGTCACCCATGGCGGCTGCGGCGCGCTGTGCCCGGCCTACCAACGCGGTTGCTACGGCTGCTTCGGCCCGAAGGAAACGCCGAACACCCGGTCGCTGGCGCACTGGATGGGCGACGCCCTGCAGGTGACCGAGCCCGACCTGACGCGCACCTTCCGGACCTACAACGCGGGTGCCGAGCCCTTCCGCAAAGAAAGCGAAGCCCATGAGTAAGACGAAAACCATCAAGGTCGACTACCTCGCCCGGGTGGAGGGCGAGGGCGCGATGTTCGTGAAAATCCGCGACCGCCAGGTGGTCGACGTGAAACTCAGGATTTTCGAGCCGCCCCGGTTTTTCGAGGCCTTGTTGCGCGGCCGCCGGTTCACCGAGGCGCCGGACATCACCGCGCGCATTTGCGGCATCTGCCCGATCGCCTATCAAATGGCCGCGGTGCACGCGATGGAGCAGGCGTGCGGCGTGACGGTCGGCGGCCAGCTGCGCGCCCTGCGGCGGTTGATCTACTGCGGCGAGTGGATCGAGAGCCACGTGCTCCACATCACCATGCTGCACGCGCCGGATTTCCTCGGCTACCAGAGCGCCATCCACATGGCCGGGGACCACCCGGAGCTCGTCGAGCGCGGCCTGCAGCTGAAGAAGGTCGGCAACCGGATCATGACCGTGATCGGCGGCCGCGAAGTGCATCCCATCAACATCCGCGTCGGCGGATTCTACCGGGTGCCGACCAAGGCGGAACTCACCCCGCTGGCCGAGCGCCTGAAGTGGGCGCGCGATGCAGCGCTCGAAACCGTGCGCTGGGCCGCCACCCTGACCTTCCCCGATTTCGCGCAGGACTACGAGTTTGTCGCACTCCGCCATCCCGACGAATATCCGCTCAACGAAGGCCGCATCATCTCGAACCGCGGGCTGGACATCCCGGCCAGCGAATACGACGACCACTTCGCCGAGGAACACGTCGAGCACTCGAATGCACTGCACTCGGTGATACGGGAACGCGGCGCCTACTTCGTCGGGCCGATGGCGCGCTACAGCCTGAACTCCGCGCAACTCTCGCCGCTCGCCCGGGACGCCGCGCGCGAGGCCGGCCTCGGCACGACCTGCAACAACCCGTTCATGAGCATCATCGTGCGCGCCGTCGAGGTGCTCTGGTGCTGCGATGAGGCGCTGCGCATCATCGGGACATATGAAATGCCCGACGCGCCATTCGTCGATGTCGCGCCGCGTGCCGCCACCGGCCACGCCGCCACCGAGGCACCGCGCGGGCTGATCCACCACCGCTACCGCATCGACGACGAAGGCCTGATCCTCGACGCGAAGATCGTCCCACCGACCTCGCAGAACCAGAAAACCATCGAGAACGACCTGCGCCAGTTTGTGCCGTCGCGCGTCGATCTCCCCGACGAGGAACTCACCTGGCAATGCGAACAGGCGATCCGCAACTACGATCCCTGCATTTCCTGTGCGACCCATTTCCTCAAACTCAACATGGATCGCGCCTGACCCGAATCCCGCCCCCCCAAACCGCCATGTCCGCACTCCCGCCACGCCACTCGATCGTCGTCATCGGCGTCGGCAATCCGTATCGCGGTGACGACGCGGTGGGTCGCCTCGTCGCGCGCCGCATCATGGAATCCGCACCGCCCGGCGTCACCGTGCGCGAGGAAAGCGGCGAGGGCACGGCGCTGATGGAGGCATGGGAAAACGCGGACGTGGTGTTTCTCGTCGATGCCGTCCAGTCCGGTGGCGCGGCGGGTGCGATCCACCGCTTTGACGCGCGGACGCAGAGCCTACCGTCGCGGTTTTTCCACTACTCCACCCATGCCTTCAGCGTCGCGGAGTCGGTGGAACTGGCACGCGCGCTGGATCGGCTTCCACCCCACCTGATCATCTACGGCATCGAAGGCGCGGACTTTTCCTCGGGCGAGGCGCTGACGCCGGCCGTCGCCGCCGCGCTCGATGAGGCGGCGCTGCGCATCCGCACCGAAATCGACTCCCTGCCCCATCCCACCAACCCATCCCTGCCCCATCCCACCAACCCATCCCTGCCCCGTCCCACCAACCCATAACTCCGGAACCATGCACGAATTCCACCTCATCAAAGACCTGATGCGCAAAATCACCGAGATCTGCCATGAAAACGGCGCGGAAAAAGTGCTCGGCGTGAAAGTCCGGATTGGCGCGCTGGCACACATCACCCCGGACCACTTCCGCGAGCACTTCGAGCAGGCGGCGGTCGGCACCGTGGCCGACGGCGCATCGCTCGATGCCACGCTCAACCCGGACGAAAACGACCCGCAGGCCCAGGACATCCTGCTGCTGAGTGTGGAGGTCGAGGAATGAACACTCACCCGCCCAAGCGCCGTGCTCCCTGCGCCGAACCCGCCGCACGCCTGCGGCTGGCGGTCCGCGGGGCGGTGCAGGGCGTGGGCTTCCGGCCGTTTGTCTATCAGCTGGCGACCGAGCTGGGCCTGACCGGCTGGGTGAACAACTCGCCGCAGGGCGTCGGCATCGAGGTGGAAGGCACGCGCGCCGCTGCGGAAGCGTTCTTGCTGCGGCTGGATGCCGGCAAGCCGCCGCACAGCTCGATCCACAGCCTCGAAGCGACCTGGCTCGATGCCGCCGGCCACCGCGGATTTGAAATCCGCCCCAGCGATGCCGCGGGTGCGACGACCGCGTTTGTCATGCCGGACATCGCGACCTGTGAGGACTGCCTGGCAGAAATCCTCGACCCGGCAAACCGGCGTTTCCGATATCCATTCACCAACTGCACCCACTGCGGACCGCGCTTCAGCATGATCGAGGCGCTGCCGTATGACCGGCCGAATACATCGATGAAATCGTTCGCGATGTGCGCGCGCTGCCAGGCCGAATACGACGACCCGCGCAACCGCCGGTTCCACGCCCAGCCGAATGCCTGCCCGACCTGCGGACCGCGGCTGGAATGGTGGGACGCTGATGGAAGCAATCTCGGCACCGGCGATGACGCGCTGCGGGCCGCGGCGGATGCGATCCGGCAGGGAGCGGTGGTGGCGGTGAAAGGCGTGGGCGGATTTCATCTGCTCGTCGCGGCCCACGATGATCCGGCGGTGCAACGGTTGCGCGAATTGAAACAGCGCGGGGAAAAGGCGTTTGCCCTGATGTTTCCCACCCTGGAAAGCGTGCGCGAGGCCTGCCTGGTTTCGCCGCTCGAGGAACGCCTGCTGCGCTCGCCGGAAGCCCCCATCGTGTTGCTGCGCCGGAGCATGAATCATGATGTTGTCGCGGAGTCGGTCGCTCCCGGAAATCCGTATCTCGGCGCGATGCTGCCCTACGCACCGCTGCACCACCTGTTGCTGATGGACCTCGGGTTTCCGGTCGTCGCGACCAGCGGCAACCACAGCGACGAGCCGATCTGCATCGACGAACACGATGCCCGCGTGCGGCTCGGCGGGATCGCTGACTTTTTCCTCGTCCACAACCGGCCGATCGTGCGGGCCATCGATGATTCCATCGTGCGCGTGGTCGCCGGGCGTGAAATGGTGCTGCGGCGGGCCCGTGGATTCGCCCCGCTGCCGGTCCGCCTTTCGCCGGAAAACCGGATCCCGGAAGCCAAGGTGGTCCTCGCCGTCGGCGCGCATTTGAAAAACACCGTCGCGCTTGGAGCCGGTGATCAGGTGTTCCTCAGCCAGCACATCGGGGACCTGGAAACCGCCGCCGCGCTGGACGCCTTCCACCGTGTCGCCGCCGACCTCCCCCGCCTCTATCAGGTCCGGCCGGATGTCATCGCTGCCGACGCGCATCCGGACTATCTCTCGTCACGGTTCGCCCGGAACCAGCCCACGCGGCTCATCACGGTGCAGCACCACCACGCGCACGTGCTGTCCTGCATGGCGGAAAACCAGCTCGCGCCGCCCGTACTCGGCGTGGCGTGGGACGGATCCGGCGACGGCCTCGACGGCACCGTCTGGGGCGGTGAGTTCCTGATCGTGACGGCCGACGGCTGCCAGCGGGTCGCGCACGTCCGCCCGTTCCGGCTCCCGGGAGCAGCCATGGCCGTGCGTGAACCGCGCCGCGCCGCCCTGGGACTGCTCTACGAATGGCTCGGCGATGAGGCATTTTCACTCAGGCACCTGCCAACACTCGCCGCGTTTTCCGAAGGCGAACTGCGGACGCTGCGGCACATGCTCGAGCGCGGGCTGAACTCGCCGATGACATCCAGCGTCGGCCGCTTGTTCGATGCCGTCGCATCGCTGCTCGGCCTGCGTCAGGACGCGGGATTCGAGGGCCAGGCGGCGATGGCGGTCGAGTTCGCCGCCGGGACGACCGACGACCGATACGGGATCGACCTGACCGACGGGGTGCTGGACTGGGCGCCGCTGCTGCGGGGGCTCCTGCACGATCGGTTAGAGGGCATCCCGCCGGCGGTCATCGCGGCGAAGTTTCACCATGCGCTCGTCGATGGCATGATGGCCGTCGCCCGCACCACCGGCCTGCAGCGGGTGGCCCTCAGCGGTGGGTGTTTCCAAAACAAGCCGCTCACCGAACTCTGCGTGCGGCGTTTGCGCTCAGCGGGATTCCGCCCCAGCTGGCATCAGCGCGTGCCGCCCAACGACGGGGGCATCGCCCTGGGCCAGGTGCTGGCGGCATCACACGTTCTAACCAAGGAGCAAGCATCATGTGTCTAGCGATTCCAGGAGAAGTGCTGAGCATCGGAGGCGATGGCCCCCTGCAGCGTGCCGGCCGCGTCAGCTTCGGCGGCATCGTCAAGCAGGTGAACCTCGTGCTCGTGCCGGAGGCGGAGGTCGGCGACTACGTCATCGTGCACGTCGGCGTGGCGATCAGCCGCGTCAATGAAACCGAAGCCCGCCGCGTGTTCGACTATCTGCGCGAAATGGATGAACTCGACGACCTGCAACCCGAACCACCCGGCAGCCCGACCCCATGAAATTTCTCGATGAATACCGCGATGCCGCGCTGACCCGCAAACTCGCCGACACGCTCGCGCGGGAGACCACCCGGCCGTGGACGCTGATGGAAGTCTGCGGCGGCCAGACCCATGCGATCGTGAAATTCGGGCTCGATACGCTGCTCCCGCCGGGGCTGGAACTGGTCCACGGGCCGGGCTGCCCGGTGTGCGTCACGCCGGTCGAACTGATCGACAAGGCGCTCGAAATCGCGGCGCGCCCGGAGGTGGTCTTCTGCTCGTTCGGAGACATGCTCAGGGTGCCCGGCAGCGAGCGTGATCTGTTTTCCGTCAAGGCACGCGGCGGCGACGTGCGCATCGTTTACTCCCCGCTCGATGCGGTGCGGCTGGCCCGCGAAAACCCGACCCGCGAGGTGGTGTTCTTCGCCGTGGGCTTCGAAACCACCGCGCCCGCCAACGCGATGGCCGTGGCACAGGCGCGCGAGTTCGGCTTGCAGAATTTCTCCCTGCTCGTTTCCCATGTGCTGGTGCCGCCGGCGATGGAGGCGATCCTCGCAGCGCCGGACAACCGGGTGCAGGGGTTCCTCGCCGCCGGCCATGTCTGCGTGATCATGGGCGTCACCGAATACGAACCGATCGCCCGCAACTATCAGGTGCCGATCGTGGTCACGGGCTTCGAACCGGTCGACATCCTCAAGGGCGTGCTGCAATGCGTCCGCCAGCTCGAGGCGGGCAAGGCGGAGGTGGAAAACGAATACGCCCGCGCCGTGAGCCGCGAGGGCAACACCCCGGCACAACAGCTCATCCGCGAGGTGTTCCGCATCGTGCCCCGCAAGTGGCGCGGCATCGGCGAGATTGCACAAAGCGGCCTGGGATTGACCGAGGCCTACGCGGAGTTCGATGCCGAGTGCCGGTTCGGCGTGGCCGGCGCGCATGCCGAGGAACCGAGCGAGTGCATCAGCGGCCTGATCCTCCAGGGTGCGAAGAAACCCGCCGAGTGCCCGGCCTTCGGCACCCGCTGCACCCCGGAGCATCCGCTCGGCGCGACGATGGTGTCCGGCGAAGGCGCGTGCGCGGCCTACCATCGTTACCGGCGGTCCCAACAACAAATGCTATCATGAACCCTCCATTCACCCCCGGTTGTCCTCTGCCGATGGCGGACGTTCCGAACGTCCTGCTCGCCCACGGCGGCGGCGGGCGGCTGATGAACGAGCTCATCGAATCGGTCTTCCTGCCCGCATTCGGCAACCCGCTGCTGGACCAGCGCAACGACAGCGCGGTGATCGATCTCGGCGACCGGCGAATCGCCTTCACCACGGACTCCTATGTCGTGCGTCCCTTGTTTTTCCCGGGCGGCGACATCGGCACCCTCGCGGTCAACGGCACGGTCAACGACCTCGCGATGTGCGGTGCGCGCCCGCGCTGGTTGAGCGCCGGATTCATCATCGAGGAAGGCCTGCCGATGGAAACCCTCCGGCGCGTGGTGCAGTCGATGCAACACGCCGCCGCCACCGCCGGCGTGCAACTCGTCACCGGAGACACCAAGGTGGTGGACAAGGGCAAGGGCGACGGATTGTTCATCAACACCGCCGGAATCGGCGTGATCGAACACCCCGCCGCACCCGCCCCGGCCCATGTGGTCCCCGGTGATGTGGTGGTGTTGAGCGGCGACATCGGCCGCCACGGCATCGCCATCATGTCGGTGCGCGAAGGCCTCCAGTTCGAGAGCGCGATCGAAAGCGATTGCGCGCCGCTGGCCGCGCCGGTGATGGCGCTGCTCGAGCATGGTTTGCAAATCCACTGCCTGCGCGACCTCACCCGCGGCGGCCTCGCCAGCGGCCTGAACGAAATCGCAATGGCCGCCGGCGTCCAGCTCGACATCGATGAATCCGCCGTGGCCGTCCGCGACGAGGTGCGCGGCGCCTGCGAACTGCTCGGCCTGGATCCGCTCTACGTCGCCAACGAAGGACGATTCATCGCGATCCTCCCGCCCGCCGACCTGCCCCGCGCGCTGGATGTCCTCGGCTCCGATGCCCGCTGCATCGGTGCGGCGGGCGATGGCACCGCAGGACTGGTGACGCTCAAGAACCGCCTCGGGGTCGCCCGCGTGCTCGATCTCCTGAGTGGTGAACAACTGCCCAGAATATGTTAAATTGATCAACCAACCCAATCCCCCAAATGAAAACCCCCAACTCCCCTGCTTTCATCAAATGGTTTGCCGATACCACCATCGCGGACGTCCCGCTGGTCGGCGGAAAAAACGCGTCGCTCGGCGAGATGGTGCGCGAGCTCGCCGGCAAAGGCGTCATGGTCCCCGACGGCTTTGCAATCACCGCGGATGCCTACCGCCATTTCATCCGCGAGGCGAAACTCGATCAACTCATCCGCACCACACTGGCGGATCTCGACACCCACGACATGGCGAACCTCAGCAAGCGCGGCCATGCGGTCCGGGAGGCGATCCGCAGCGCACCGGTGCCGGACGATTTGCAACAACTCATCGGCGAGGCCTACGCGAAGCTGCAGGGCGATGCCGGGGTGCCGCTGGATGTGGCGGTGCGCTCGTCGGCCACTGCGGAGGATCTGCCGGATGCGAGTTTCGCCGGCCAGCAGGAAACCTACCTCAACGTGCAGGGCATCTCGGCGCTGCTGGAGACCTGCCGGCGCTGTTTTGCCTCGCTCTTCACCGATCGGGCCATCAGCTACCGCGTGGACAAGAAGTTCGACCATTTCAAGGTCGCGCTGAGCATCGGCGTGCAGCGCATGGTGCGCTCGGACCTCGCCTGCTCGGGGGTGATGTTCACCATCGACACCGAGTCCGGCTTCCGCGATGCGGTGCTCATCAGCGCCGCCTACGGCCTCGGCGAAAACGTCGTGCAGGGGTCGGTGACGCCGGATGAATACACGGTGTTCAAAACCACCCTGAAAACCGGGCACCGCCCGATCCTGCAGAAAACGGTCGGCAGCAAGGAGTTCAAACTCGTCTACGACAGCGGCGGCGGCAAAATGGTCAAGAACGTGCCGGTCGCACCCGCCGACCGCGCGAAGCTCGCACTCACCGACGACGAGGTGCTGCAGCTCGCGCGCTGGGGCTGCATCGTCGAGGAACATTACTCGGCGAAACGCGGTGAACACGCGCCGATGGATCTGGAATGGGCGAAGGACGGCAATACCGGCGAACTCTTCATCGTGCAGGCGCGGCCGGAAACAGTGCAGTCACGGAAAAATCCCGACGTGCTCGAAACCTATCAACTCGGCAAACGCAGCAGGGTGCTCGCCAGCGGCCGCAGTGTCGGCGAAAAAATCGCGACGGGAAAAGTCCGCGTGATCAAGAGCGCCGCGCACATCGGCCAATTCCAGCAGGGCGAGGTGCTCGTCACCGACAAGACCGATCCCGATTGGCAGCCGATCATGAAAAAGGCCGCGGCGATCATCACCAACCGCGGCGGCCGCACCTGCCATGCGGCGATCGTCAGCCGCGAACTCGGCGTGCCGGCCATCGTCGGCACCGACCACGGCACCGAGGCGCTCAAGGACGGCCAGATGGTCACCGTGAGCTGTGCGGAAGGTGACGCGGGCTTTGTCTATGAAGGCGAACTCCCCTTCGAGGTGCAGTCCACGGATCTGAAATCCCTCGCCCGACCCCGCACTAGGGTGATGATGAACCTCGCCAATCCCGAGGAGGCGTTTTCGCTGTCGTTCATGCCTAACAGCGGGGTCGGACTCGCGCGGATGGAGTTCATCGTCACCACCTACATCAAGATCCACCCGCTCGCGCTGATCGAGTTCGACAAACTCGCGGACCCCACCGCCAGGGCCGAGATCGCGCGCCTCACCGCGGGCTACGACGACAAGCCGCAGTTCTTCGTCGACAAGCTCGCCCAGGGCGTCGCCATGCTGGCGGCCGCATTCTATCCGAAGGACGTGATCCTCCGCCTGAGCGATTTCAAAACCAACGAGTATGCCAACCTCGTCGGCGGCAGGGCCTACGAACCGGAAGAGGAGAACCCGATGCTCGGGTTCCGGGGTGCGAGCCGCTACTACCACCCGCACTATCAGGAGGGCTTCGCGCTCGAATGCCGGGCGGTGAGGAAGGTGCGCGATGACATGGGCCTCACCAACCTCAAGCTGATGATCCCGTTCTGCCGCACCATCGCCGAAGGCCGGCGGGTGCAGAAGGAAATGGAGAAACACGGCCTCAAGCGCGGCGACAACGGACTGGAAATCTACGTGATGTGCGAGATCCCGGCGAACGTCGTGCTCGCCGAGGAGTTCGCGGAGATCTTCGACGGCTTCAGCATCGGCTCGAACGACCTCACCCAACTCGTCCTCGGCGTCGACCGCGACAGCGAGATCGTCGCGCCGATTTTCGACGAACGAAACCCCGCGGTGATGAAAATGATCGCGCAGGCCATCGCCACCTGCCGTGCGAAGGGCTGCAAAATCGGCATCTGCGGCCAGGCACCGAGCGACTACCCGGAGTTCGCCCAGTTCCTCGTCGAGCAGGGCATCGACAGCATTTCCCTAACCCCGGACACCATACTGAAAACCACTCAGGCAATCCTCGAAACGGAAAACGGCGGCTGAGCGGTTCCACCGCCGCGAGCGGGCATTGCAGGCCCGCTACCGGCGGCCCCCCTGCGGTCCAATCCAGGCCAACCAGCCTGGACCGCTTGCCAAAAGGAATGGCCGAAAAAAATGGCCGAAAATCGGTCGAGCCGACGATTGCTCATGCCAAGGCGCAAGGCGGGAACGGGTCGAGACCAGTGACCAGCGAGCCACCCAGACATCGCCACTCATCGCCCGAATCCACCATTCCATGCGAAGACCAGACCCCATCCGGATCCCAGCCAGATCTCATTCCGTTTCGGCAACGAGGGTTGGCAAGCGGTCTAACGCACAACCCACAGCGGCCCGGCATTTAAACTGAAGTCGTTCGCCAGCAATGTCAGCACGATCGTGAACGCCACGACCACCATCAACACACCAGTCGCCTCCTGCAGCGGACTCGCATTCCGGCTCTTCAGAAACTCATAAATTGACAGCGAAACCGCCTTCCCCGCCACGTCCGGTTCATCCTCCGCCACATCCGGCTCCACCTCCGCCACATCCGGCTCATCCCCCGCCACATCCACCTCCGCCTCCGCCTCCACCACCTCCGGCTCCTGCTCAGGCAATTCATGACTCCCGAGCGCCATCTCATTGATCTCCTCGAATTCTCGTTCCCATGCCTCGGCCTCATCAAACGCCTCATCCCCGAAGACCTGCACCATCCCCAGCGGCGCCCAACGCCCGCCGGCACTTTCCCCCAACTCCACGTCCTCTCTCAGGCGCCCTGCCTTCACCGCGTCCACGATCGCGTCAACCGCCATCGGCGGCTGAATCTCGCCATCAGGTTCACGAAAATAGAACTCCCTCATTACTGTTAGGAAATTGACTGCAAATTGCGTTCAAATCAAGCGGAAAACTCACCCCCCGGACTTCGCCGGCAAACCCTCGCCCAGCCGACTCCCAAGCCCGCCCCTCCGCCCCTGACTGCAGCACCGCCCCGAAAGCCCCGCCCCATGAACCCACCACCCAGGAAAAATCAGCGGGCTTCTCCGTGACCCAGACGGCCCCGCCCGTTCGTGCAGGATGCTTGCGCGAATGGACAACCGGTCAAACCCACCCGGGCGAGGGCAGGAAACCAATCACCCCGCCGAAACCAAACCCTCCATGCCAAACCAAAACCTCCACAACTCATTGAAAATCAATGGAGCCAGCTGTCGGAGTCGAACCGACGACCAGCTGATTACAAATCAGCTGCTCTACCACTGAGCTAAGCTGGCCATTCAACCTCGCGGTCGGGCGGCAGTATTCGCATTCCGGACCCGGCGGAAAGCCCAAAATGCACCCCGGACCTCAGTTTTTCCCGGTGGTTTCGCGCACCCGGTCGTATTCCGGGTTCACGCACTTGTCGCCCCAGCGCTTGAGTGCGCAGCGGAGTCCGGCATCGCTCTCGGGTGCCTGGCCCCGGTCGCCGGTTTGTCCGATCCACCCGTTCAGCAGGTTCCGATGCCGTTCCAACTCCTTCGCATACTCCGGATCCTTCGCCAGATTGTGGATCTCGTGCGGGTCCTTCTCCAGATCATACAGCTCTTCGGCCGGCTTCTGATCGCCGAAAAACACGAGCTGCGCCTCGTTCATCCCGCCCTCCGCCATCAGCTTCCGCAGGGCGATCGATACCGGCCACTTGTCCTTGTAGTTCGGCTGCATGTATGGCCGGTCCGTCAGGGAGTTCCGCAGGTATTTGAAGCGCGGCGTGACCACCGCCCGGATCCTTTCAATCGAGTAGTCACAGCGGTCCCGCGCCGCCACCACGAACTCGCGCGGCCGATACCCCTTCGCCAGGAAATCCCGACCTTCCATGCCCGCCGGCACGCCAATCCCCGCCGCCGCCAGCGATGCCGCGGACACGTCGATCCCGCTCACCAGATCATCCCTCACCTGCCCGGCCTCGACGCCCGGACCCGCCACGATGCACGGCATGTGGATCCCGCCCTCGTAGAGAAACTGCTTGTGCCGGTGCAGCTTGTAGCCGTGGTCGCTGAACAGGAAAACCAGCGTGTTCTCCGCCATCCCCAGCTGCTTCAGCTTGTCCAGCACCCGGCCCACCTGCTCGTCGGTCGCCAGCAAGCGGTCGTAGTGGCCGGCGATCACCTCGCGCACCTCCGGGATGTCCGGGTAATACGGCGGCACCGGCACCCTGGCGGGATCGACCACCTTCTTCACCGCCCGGTCATTCAGCTTGCCGCCGCCCAGCTGGATCTGCCCGAAAAACGGCTGACCCGCCGGTTTCCCCTTCAGACAATCGCCCTTGAGAAACGACTTCGGCCCCCAGCCGCCCTTGCTCCGCTCGAAGTCGTAAAACTCCTTCTTGCTCCAGGTGAAATTGTAGTCGTCCTTGCCGCCCTCGTTGAACGTCCAGTAGCCCGCCTTGCGGAAACGCACCGGCACCGGCACCACCCCGTCCGGCAGCATGTTCTCATCGAAATCCTCCCCCATGCTCGTGCCGCGGAACGTCGGCCGGCAGCTCCGGTGGTTGTGCGCGCCGATGCTCGTCTGCATCATCCCCGTCACGATCGCCGAGCGCGTCGCCGAACACACGCCCGCCGGCGTGTAAAACCGCGTCAGTTTCAGCCCCTCGTCCGCCAGTCCGTCGATCCGCGGCGTCTCGATCATCTCGTCCCCGTAACAACCGAACCAACCGCTCACGTCCTCCAGATAGATCCACAGCACATTCGGGCGGTCCGCGCCACGCACGACACCGGCCACCAACATCACCACCAGCGCGAGGGTTTTCATGCCCGTTTGATACGCCGCGCCGACCGGACGGAATTGCAATCAATTCGCACGTCCCGCTCCACTCCGCTCCGCAACGCATCCCCCAGCGCCCGGTGGTATTGCTCCCGCGTCAGCTCATACCCGCCGAACTGCCGCAAATGTTCGGTCATCCACTGCGTGTCCAGCAGCACGAACCCGCTTGCCCGCAGACGCCCGACCAGCGCCACCAGCGCGATCTTCGAGGCATCCGTCTTGCGCGAAAACATGCTCTCGCCGAAAAACACCCCCGGCAACTCCACCCCATACAGCCCGCCCTGCAGGCCGTCCTCGTCCCAGCACTCGACCGAATGCGCGAACCCCTGCTCGAACAACGCGCAGTAGCTCTCCAGAATCACCCCGTCGATCCACGTCTCGTCCCGGTCCGCACAGGCGAGCATCACCTCGCGAAACGCCGTGTCCCAGCGCACCTCGAACGGCTTCTTCCGCAGCGCCCGCTTCAACCCGTGCGGCACGTGAAAATCATCACCCAGCGGAATCAAACCGCGCCGCTCCGGGGAAAACCACAGGATTTCCCCCTCATCCGCCATCGGGAAAATCCCCTGCGCGTATGCGTTGATCAATGACTCGGCCGGAATCAGCTCCATCGCAAATCCCTCCCTGGGTCACTCACTCCACGCACTTCCCGGAAATCACCGCAAACGCATTGTGATCGTGGATGCTCTCGTGATTCACCGCCTTCACCTTGAACTCCGCCACCCGCGCGTCCGCCCGCAGCAGCGCCGCCGCATTCCGCACCACATCCTCCACGAAAACCGGATTATCAAACGCCTGCATCGTCACATGCCGTTCGTCCGGACGTTTCAGCAGCGCATACACCGGCGCCGAGCCCGACTTCTCCGCCACCTCGATCAGCTCCTCGATCAAAATCAACTCGCAGCCATCCCCCTTCTTCCTCGGCTTCACCTCCAGCGTCACCATCCCGCGCTGATTGTGCGCGCCATACTCGCTGATCTCCTTGCTGCACGGACAAAGCGTCGTCACCGGCACCGTCACGCTCAGCAGCAGCTCGTCACCCTTGCCGTTGGAAATTCCGGTGAACACACACTCACAACCCACCTTCGCCGGCGCACCGGACACCGGGGCCTGCTTGGTCACGAAATACGTGAACGCCACCTCAATGTGCGCCTCCACCGCATCCAGCCGCTCCTTCAAGTCATGCAGGATGTTCGGCAGCGTGCGCGACGTCACCTCCCCCTCATGCAGCGCCAGCACCTCCAGAAACCGACTCATGTGGGTCCCCTTGAATTGGTGCGGCAAATGCACCGACATCGAAATCGTCGCCACTGTCGGAAACGGATTCCCATCCGCATCAGTCACCTGGATCGGATACCGCAAATCGGAAACACCGACCTGATCAATTGCAATTCCGCGCTCATCGGGAGTCGCCTGGATGTCGGGCAATGGGGAACGTTCAGCACTCATCTTGTAAAACCGTGCGCCACCCAAACCCATCCCCTCAGAATCCGCAACCCCCAAACACCCCATCCAGCGGCACACCATCCCCACCGCCTCCCGTCACCCCCGGCCGCCGGCGCCCAGCCCCCCCTCCGCACCGCTCCACAGCCCGCCCGCCGATGGCTCAAACCCGACTTCCCCCTTCCCCAATCCCCCCTCCCGAGTTACAATTCCCCACGTGCCCGCCGACCCCTCCAAGTCAAATACGCCCATCCAGCTGAAGGGACAGCTTCTGCTGGCGGACCCCTCGTTGCGTGACGGCATGTTCGACCGCTCCGTGGTCCTCCTCACCGACCACAGCCACGACCAGGGCGCCGTCGGCCTCATCCTCAACCACCCCATCGGCAAAACCGTCGGCGACCTCCTCAAGGACGACCGCTTCGACTCCCTCAAACACCTCGCCGTGCACGAAGGCGGACCCGTCTCCCGCGAACAACTCACCTTCACCTCGTTCTGGTGGAGCGACAAACTCGGCCTCCGCTGGGCCACCCGCATCTCCGCCGACAAAGCCGCCGAACACGCCCGCAAACCCGGCCGCATCGTCCGCCCGTTCGTCGGCTACTCAGGCTGGACCGCCGGCCAACTCGAAAGCGAACTCCGCCGCCGCTCGTGGTTCACCGCAACCGCCAAACCCGACCTCCTCGGCCACGCTCACGACCGCATGCTCTGGACCGACCTCATGCGCGCCATCTCTCCGCTGCACCGCATCCTCGCCGAGGCACCCGAGGATCCCAACCTCAACTGATCCGGTCGCAAATCCGGGGTTGCGAAGCGCCGTCTCACGGCGTTTCCTCCCTTGCCCGCATCTTCCGCCGGCTCACCCACCAAAAACGCCATGTCCGACCCGCAGATCCAGTTCAGCCCCATCGAGGAAATCATCGCGGAAATCAAAGCCGGCCGCTTGATTATCTGCGCCGACGACCCCAACCGCGAAAACGAAGCCGACCTCATCGGCGCCGCCTCACTCTGCACCCCGGAAATCGTCAACTTCATGGCCACCCACGCCCGCGGCCTCATCTGCGCGCCCATCACCGACGAACGCGCCCATCAACTCGAACTCCCGCAAATGGCGCGCCGCAACATGGAAGGCAAAAAAACCGCCTTCACCATCAGCGTCGATGCCGCCAAAGGCATCACCACCGGCATCTCCGCCGCCGACCGCGCCACCACCATCCGCCTCCTCGCCGATGAACATGCGGACGCCGGACAACTCGTCCAACCCGGCCACATCTTCCCCCTCCAGGCGGCCGAAGGCGGCGTCCTCCGCCGCGCCGGCCACACCGAAGCCGCCATCGACCTCACCCGCCTCGCCGGCCTCCCCGAAGCCGGAGTCATCTGTGAAATCATGAACGACGACGGCACCATGGCTCGCGTCGGCGAACTCGGCGCCTATCAGGAAAAACACGGCCTCAAAGCCTGCACCATCTCCCAACTCATCGAATACCGCCGCCGCTCCGAAAAACTCGTCAAACACGAGCAAACCGTCAAAATGCCCACCGAGTTCGGCGAGTTCGACTGCCACCTCTACACCGTCTCCACCGACGCCAGCCACCACCTCGCACTGGTCAGCGGCGACATCTCCCCGGACCAACCCACCCTCGTCCGCGTCCACTCCGAGTGCCTCACCGGCGACGTCTTCCACTCCCAACGCTGCGACTGCGGCCAGCAACTCGCGTCCGCCCTCGAACACATCTCCAAGGAAGGCGGCATCCTGCTCTACCTCCGCCAGGAAGGCCGCGGCATCGGCCTGCCCGCCAAAATCCACGCCTACAAACTCCAGGAACAAGGCTACGACACCGTCGAAGCCAACGAAAAACTCGGCTTCCCCGCCGACCTCCGCGACTACGGCATGGGCGCGCAAATCCTCTACGACCTCGGCGTCCGCCGCATCCGCCTCCTCACCAACAACCCGAAAAAGGTCATCGGCCTCGAAGGCTACGGCCTCGAAATCGTCGAACAACTCCCGATCTCGCTGCCCGCCAACCCGCACAACGAACGCTACCTCGAAACCAAAAAATCACGCATGGGCCACACCCTCTGACCATCCGCAACCGCCCGCCACGGTGCCCCAGAGGAATCCGTTGCAATTATTTCAGATCTCCTGAATATTATCGCGCTGCCGGAAAGTCGTTGTTGCACTTTCGGCACCCATCCCCAGACTCCCGCCATGGAACTCGACCTCATCGACGTCCACTTCGACCTCCGAAACATCAAGCCAAAGGAGCTTGAGGAAGCCTTCGAGGACCCATTTCTCATCCGCTTTCTGCCAGATACGGACCGGACCGACGGCTCATCCCGCTACTACGGTCTGGGACGAACCATCGCGGACCGCTACCTCTTCTTCGCCTTCAGGACCGACGGCAAAAACGCACGCGTCATCGCCGCCCGCGAAATGGCCGAGGCCGAACGCAAATTCTACGACCGCAAATACGCGGAATTCGGCTGATCATCACACCCCACCCACTTATGGATACCATCGAAAACTGGTCGGACCTCCCGGATTTCAGCGACGAAGAAGCGGAAGCCAAATTCTGGAACACGCACAGCCTCGACGGTCGCCTCATGGCCACCTCGGTGCACGAGGCGGACTCCCGCGAGTCCACCACCATCACCCTGCGATTCGACCCCCGCATGCTCTCGCGCATCAAACGCATCGCCCGCTCCCGCTTCCTCAACTATCAGTCGATGATGAAACAATGGCTGGCGGAACGGCTCGAGGACGAAATGCGCAAGCTCTGAGCGCGAAATGACTGCCCTCCTGCGGCAACGCCGCTATTGGTTCGCCGCGCTGCTCTTCTGGATCGTGGTGCTCTGCACCCTGTCCTCCCTGCACGGCAACTCCGCCCAGCTCCCGCCCGTCGACCACATCGACAAGGTGCTCCACTTCGGCTACTTCCTCGGCGGCGGATTCTTCTTCGCCGGCTGGCGCCACCTCAGGAACGACCAGCGCCCCGGCTGGAAATCCCTGATGATTCCCGCGGTCATCACCATGGCCCTCATCGGTGCCCTCGACGAATGGCACCAGACCTTCACCCCGGGCCGCAGCGGCGCCGACATCGGCGACTGGATCGCCGACATCGCCGGCGGCACCATCGGCGCCGCCCTGTTCAAAATGCTTCACCTCAAATGGCGGTGACGCCCGTCATTTCCCGTCTTCCGGCACCTCATACTGCTCCTTCAGCCGCTTGAGCTCCTGTTTCAAGGCCTTCACGCGCTCCTTCATCTCCGGATGATCGTAGAGGCTCGTCATCTCGTTCGGGTCATTCTTCAGGTCGTATAGCTCCCACTCCTCGCCACCCGGCACATCCCGCCCGTAAAACCGGATCAACTTGTAGCGCGCATCCGCCACCCCCTCGTGGCGCCGCACCGAATGCGGCCCCGGATACTCGTAGTAATGGTAGTAGAGCGACGTCCTCCAGTCCGCCGGGGTCTCCCCTTTCAGCAGCGGCACCAGGCTCATCCCCTGCATGTCCGCCGGAATCGGTGCTCCGGCGATGTCGAGAAACGTCTCCGCAAAATCGATATTCTGCACCAGATCCGCGTTCCGCGAGCCCTCCTTCACCACTCCCGGCCAGCGCGCCAGCAACGGCGTCCGGAACGACTCCTCATACATCATCCGCTTGTCGAACCACCCGTGCTCACCCAGGTAAAACCCCTGGTCCGCCGAATACATCACCACCGTGTTCTCATCCAGACCGGACTCCTTCAAATACGCTAGAATCCGCCCCACATTCTCATCCACCCCCGCGATGCACGCCAGGTAGTCCTGCATGTAAGCCTGGTATTTCCACCGCACCAGATCCTTCCCCTCGGGCTTCAGCTTCTCCAGCGACGCCTTGCGGTCCGGCCGGTTCTTCTTCAGGTCCTGGCTCATCCTCATCGTCTTCTCGATGCTCATGTCCTGCTCGTGCGCGGCCGTTCCCCGGCCTTCGTAATCGTCAAACAAGGTCTCCGGCTCCGGAAACTGCCGACCCTCGAACGCCTTCTGCTGCTTCTCGGAGGGAATCCACGTCCGGTGCGGCGCCTTGTAGTGCACCATCAGCATGAACGGCTTCGACTCATCCACCCCCGTCTTCAGCCAGTTCAGCGCCCGGTCGGTGATGATCTCGGTCGAATGCCCCTCATACGTCTTCTCGCCTTCCGCACTCACGAATACCGGATTCCGATAGCGCCCCTGCCCCGGCAGCACCTCCCAATAGTCAAACCCCTGCATCGCTCCGTTCAGGTGGATCTTGCCGATCATCGCCGTCTGATAGCCGACCTTCTGCAGCATCTTCTGAAACTGCGGCTGGTCGTGGTCAAACTCGTCCCGGTTGTCGAACTTCCCGTTCTTGTGGCTGTGCTTCCCGGTCAGCAGCGTCGCCCGGCTCGGCGCACAAATCGAGTTCCCCACATACGCCTTCTCGAAAATCATCCCCTCCTTCGCCAGCGTATCAATGTTCGGAGTCAGGTTCTCCTTCTCAAACCGGCCGCCATACGCGCCGATCGCCTGATACGCGTGGTCGTCCGAAAACATCCACACGATGTTCGGCCGCTTCGCCTCCTTCGCCACCCCGGCCGCCAGCGAACCCGCACACATTGCCAACACCACCGCGGGCCTGAATTTCAACAATCGCTTTTTCATCAGTTGCATAAAGTCACCACCAGCTCCGCATATTTCCCGCCCGAACCCAATCCATCTTTCCCCTCCGCCCAAACAAATTCCTTCACTCTGGAAACCCGCACACCACCACGACCACCGTCAGCTCCGGGAAAATCCCGACCCGGCTCGTCCGGGACGTCCAACCCGACCAAATCCAACCCGACCCCATCCGGAAACCTCAAACCCCATCCGGAAACCTCAAACCACCCGCCGACACATCCTCAAACCCCATCCGGCACATCCTCAAACCACCCGCCGGCACATCCTCAAACCACATCCAGCCCCCTCCCGTCCGGGCATTTCGCGCCGGATCATCCGCCCTGTGCATCGTGGTAGTCCCGCCAGGAATCGAACCTGGACCTACGGCTTCGGAGGCCATCGTCCTATCCGTTGGACTACGGGACCATTCACGCGTGCGCGGCGGACCGAATGCCTACCCGCGCACCCGCCACTTGGCAAGAACAAGCATGCCAAAAATCAACCGCGCCAGTTCCAACTCACCACCACCTCGATGTCCGGATGGATGCTGTGTTTCACCGGACACCCGTTCCCGGCGGCCTCCAACGCCGCACGCTCCGGGTGATCCGCCGCCAACGGCATCGTGACATCCATCTCCAGACGGCTGATCCTGCGCGGCAAATCCGCCGCCATCTCCTTGCGCACCGTGATGCTCATTCCCTTCACGTCCAGCTCCTTGCGGTCGGCCACGATGCCGATGATCGTCGCCGTGCAGGTCGCCAGCGCCGTCGCCACCAGGTCGGTCGGGGAAAACGCCTCTCCCCGCCCGTTGTTGTCCACCGGTGCATCCGTGGAAATCACATTTCCAGACGGACCGTGCGTCGCGGAGCAATGCAGCCCGCCTTCGTATTGAATCGTTGCTTCTACCATCGTTGTTCTTTGTTTGTTCAGGAAATTCAATCGTGCGGCAGCTTCGCCAGCACCACTCGGAACCCGTAATACCGCCCCTGGTAATCCGGCGGCACCGCGTTTCTCGAGCCCGCATACAGATTCTCGATCTGATACGTGTTCCACCCGCCGCCCCGCAGCACCCCGAGCGAATCCGCCCCGAACCGCGAGTAGTTGTCGGACACCCACTCCTGAGCGTTCCCGCTCAGGTCATACAACCCCAACGCATTCGCGGGAAACGACCCAACCGGAGCCGTGTAGGCATAGCCGTCATCATAGCCCGGAATCGTCTTGCCACTGGAAACCTCCATCGCATCCGCCGCCGAGCGGTCCGCGAAATTCCCCACGCTCTCGCCGTCCGCCGGCCACAACACACCCCACGGAAATTCATCCTCCTTGTGCAGGTCGCGCATGCTCGGGCTCAACCCGACTTCCTCGTCCAGCCCCGCCATCCCGCTCCATTCCACATCCGTCGGCAGCCGGTAAACATGCAGTTGGGAAATCCGCTCCGCCTTGCGCTCCCGGTCCGTCAGCCACTTGCAGAATTCCTCCGCATCCTTGCGGGACACATTCACCACCGGATGATCCCCGTCCTGCTCGAACTCCGGGTCGGGTGGCGCCGCATGCCCCGTCTCCCGCACAAACAACTGGTAATCCATCACCCGCGTCTCCCAGACCGAAACCATCAAATCCTCACCCAACGGCAGAAATTTCATCTCCACCCCGTTCTCCCACGGACGCCCGAACACCACGCCCTGGTTGCGCACCATCACCACCTCCTTCTCGACCACCTTGTTCTCCCCCACCTTCACCTTCACCACCTGCGGCCGGTATCCCTCCAGCACCAGCAGCAACTCGGCACTGCCCGGCCTCACCTTCGGAATCCACAACGCCTCCTCGGTCGAACCGACCGCCGCGCCATTCAGATACACCTCCGCCCCGGCCGGAACACTCGTCAAATGCACCCGCCCGTAGGGAATCGGACGCACCAGCACCCGAAAGGGCACCAACTCCGCCTGCCGCGCACTCTGGCTCAGCCGCTGATGCTTGAATCCCTTCTCCAGCAACGGCTTCACCTCATGATCCTCCGTCAGATACCCCTCCCTGATCCCGCTGTTCCTCAGCCAGTTGCAGAACTTCCACGCCGCGTTCCGATTCGTCAGCACCACATCCACCGGCTGGCCATTCTGGGAAACCCGCAAGGTCTCCAGCTGCGCCTTCGGCAGCCCCTTCCCGACCCCGCTCTGGTCCCAGGCACGACGACTCACAAACCCCGAACTCACGTGATGATTGTCCACCGGCTGGTAGACGCTTCCCAGATGGTCCACCCACGTGACCCCGGCCTCCGGCGGCGAAAAAATCTGCAAATCCGCATACAACGCCATCGGCTCGTCCACCGCGCTCCGCTTCACCACGTCCCGGATCACATTCGGCCGGTAGCCCTTCATCTTCAACGTGAAAACCACCTCCTCGCCGACCCGCGCCGTCATCGTCGGCGTCGGCGTCGTCCCCACCATCACGCCGGACGCATCCAGCACATCCGCACCCGGCACCGAGCTGAACACCCGCAACATCCCGACCTCCGGCTCGGGAGCCACCTCCGGCACGTTGCCGATCAACCCCAGCACCGCAGGCGAATCCTTCAACGCCTGCCAACCCGCCCAACCCGCAAACCCGAACAACACCGCCGTCGTCCCCCACAACGCCGCGCCACTCCGCCGCCGCCGCTTGCCGCGCTGGATCCGCCGCAACGCATCCGCCAGCTGCCCCGCCGTCTGCACCTTCCGCTTCGATATCCGCGGCTCACAAACGTCACAGATGATCTTGTTCAACTCCAGCCACCGCTTCCGGTCCCGCCCGAGCGGAATCTCCTCCGGCAGCTCCGGAAAATTCAGCCGGTCCTTCCCCGTCGCGATCTCATACAGCACCTTCCCCAGGCTATACACATCCGCCTGCGCACTGCCCGGCCCTTCCGGCGGAACAAACCCCTCCGTGCCCACAAACGTCCGCTGGCCCCGCGCCGCCACCAGACCGATGTCCGCCAGCTTCGCCTTGCCGTTCACGAAAATCACGTTCGACGGCTTCACGTCCCGGTGCGCCAGCCCCTGCTGGTGCAAATGGTCCAGCGCCTCCGCCAGCCTCAGCCCGACGTCAATGCACTCGCCGGTCTCCCACTGCCCGCCCAGCGCCTTCTGGTGGTTCGTCCGCAGCGTCCGCGGCTCATACTCGATCGGGTTGATCTCGTCGCCGCCGTCCATGTCATCGCCGAGCTCCATGACATAGTAGTAAAACGACTTCCCGTCCTTGCTCCGCCCCACGTGCAGGATGTTCATCAATCCCGGATGATCCCGGGAAATCGGCTCGAACTTCAATATCCCCTCAAACTCCCGCTCAAACCCCCGCTCGTCCTCGAAATCCTCACGCCACACCACCTTCACCGCACGCCACGCGCCGGTCACCCCGCGCGCCAACCACACCTCGCCGTAGGATCCGCCGCCAATCTTACGCAGAACCTCATGATCCGGAATCGACGGCGTCTCCCTGTTTCTAACCGACATCGTCTTCGTCTCCGAGTTTGGCCAACTCGCGCTTCAACACCGCCCCCACCCGGTGCTTCGCCAGATACACCTGCGCCATGCTCACGTTCAGCTTCTCCTGCACCTTCTTCGCCTCCCACTGCTTCACCACGTAACAATCGAAAATCTGATACTGCTTCGGCGATACCTGCGCCTTCACCCGCGCCAACGCCGCATCCGCCAGGTTCTTCTTCCACTCCACATTCCAGATCCGCGAAAGCACATCGCCGTCCGGATCCTCCACCCGGTCGATCACCGCCGTCTTCCGGTCGTTGTCCCACTCGCCACCCACCATCGCCGTGTCCTTCTTGCGCTTGCGGAACTGATCGTTGATCCGCCAGCGCGTCATGTTCATCAGCCACGTCTTGAACGACCCCTGCTCCGGATCATACAGCTTCTTCTTACTCTGCTTCGCGATCGAAAGAATCGTCTCCTGCACGCAATCAAACGCCTCGTCCTGCCTCAACCCGGCCTTCACCGCCACCGAGTAAATCAACCGCCAATACGTCTGGTAAAATTCATCCCAGCTCCGCTGGTCCTCCCAGTTGTCCAGCCGCGCGATCAGACTCTTGCGCGTCTTCGCATACGCCTGAGCCAGGACCGCGTCCCGCTCCTTGTCTCTCTCTGCTTTCTTGCCCTCGGACATTGGAAAACCCTTACCCTATTCCACTCCACCTGTCTTTCACCGATTCCAGATTTTCGCAAGTCACTCCTAATCAAGGATCGCTTTTTTTAATACGGAAAGCCAAACCATCTCCAAAAGCGAAATATCACCGTTCTTGTTGCCTTTTTCCTGCCGCTCTTGCAGCTTCTTACACCTGTTCATTGAACCGTGTTCGCGAAGCCCCCCTTCTTCGCGAACTCCCCCCACGGAGAACCGCAATGACCCCCTACCCCAACAACATCAATCCCTCCCAGACGGTCGAACGCATCCGGGAAATCATCGTGGGCCGCCACCTCGAAAAACTCGAGCAACGCGTCGCCCGCCTTGAATGCCAACCCGCAGCCACCACCGCCCACCCCGCCGCGATCCCCACCCAACTGGAAGACCGCCTCAGCACTTACGACGCCCGCATCGAGGCCCTCCAGGACTCGGTGAATCGCGTCTCGGAATCGTCCCGCGACACCGTCCGCGCCTACGGTGCCCAACAACAGGAAGAAATCCAGCGCCTCTCCAGCCAAATCCAAAAGGTCGCCGCCGCCAAAGCCGCGGAACAACAACCGTCCAGCGAATCCACCCAACAACTGGAACAACGCATCGGCGCATGGCTCAGCCAATGGCAGGGCGCCATCCAGAAACACCTCGTCGAACACGACGAACAACTCACCGAAAAAATCCACGAGGACGTCGTCGGCCTCTGGGAAAACACCGAATCCCACATCACCCGCCTCGAAAGCCGCATGCTCGACCACGCCGCCATCGAGGAAAGATTCCGCCGCATCGCCGCCGCCGCACGCGCCCTCGCGGAATCCGCGTCCCCCGAAGAAAAACCCGCTCAATCCATCTCCCCCCAGCCCCAATGATTTCCAATCTGACACCCCTCCCCGCTCATCGCGCGGGTATCGGAACGTCCCCGGGCTCCACCTCTCCCGCCTGTTCCGTCCTCCCGGCACCCGGCCCGCCCCCCGCGCCACAACCCGCCGCCGCGCCCGCCAAAGCCTCCTGGACCATCCTCCCCGAGGTCGGCACAACCACCTTCCCCGCCACCTGGCCCAACCCGCTGAGCGCACTGCCCGCCTCTCCCGCTAAGGATCCTGCGCCGTCCCGGCCCACTCCCATCGCGGACATGCCGTCAAACCGGCCGTCACCCGCCACCCCGCCACCGACACCCGAATTCACCGCGCCAACGCCAGCCACCCCGCCGGCACCAACACCGGAACCCATCGCAGATTTCACCGACGCCGACCTCCGCGACGCCTTCGCCCCGCTCGTCCAGGACGCCGTGCTCAACGCCCTCAGCCAGCAGGATTCCACCACCTCCGGCGGCTCCTGCGCGGACCTCGAACCCATGCTGCGCGCCACCATCCGCCGCGCCCTCGCCGAATACACCCCGGCCTCCAAACCCTTCCAGCCGCCCGGCGCCTTCGACCGCCTCGTCTGGCAAATGCAGGCGCTCTTCACCAGCCGGTCCTACGACAACGTGCTCTTCGCCAAGACCCGCCGCTTCCAGGTCGAGGAAGCCTTCCTCCTCGACGCCAAAACCCTCGCCCTCGTCTCCTTCGCCAGCTGCGACCCCGCACGCCACGCCTCCGCACGCCGTGTCGCCACCACCGTCCACCGCCTCGCCGTGCAAATCCACGACGACCAGGGCAACACCCGCAGCCACTTCACCACCAGCGGCAAACAAAACGTCATCGCACGCCAGGGCACCCACACCATCCTCGCCACCATCGTCCGCGGAAACCCCGGCGAATACGTGCTCGACGACCTCGACTTCGTGCTCCGCCGCATCGAAAACCGCTTCCGCGAACCACTCCAACAGGAAGGCTCAGACCTCCTCCGGCCCATCCAGCCGTTCCTCGAAGACTGCCTCCTCATCCAGTCCCCCGCCACCTCGGCGAACTGAGGAAATCCGGCCAGCCCGCCAGCCCGCCAGCCCGCCAGCCCCGCCACGGCAACCGCCACCGGATTCCGCTCCGCCGCCTGCGCCGCCCCACCATCCGCTGGCACCCAAACCCGGCGGACCTCCGCACACGCCCCCCCGCCACCGCGCGTCTCCGCCCGCACCCGTTTCATGGGAAAGCACATCCCGCCGCCGCGGACGCCACGCTGCCGAAATCCGTCCTTGGCAGCCCCCTCCATCCCAACAATCATCCCGATCATGCAAACCGCATCCTTTCTCAAAGATCTCTTCGGCCTCAAAGGAAAAACCGCCGTCGTCATCGGCGGAACCGGTGAACTCTGCGGCACCATCGCCGTCGGCCTCGCTCGCGCCGGCGCCGAAGTCGTGCTCGGTGGCCGCATCCGCGAAAAAGCCGAAAAACGCCTCGAGGAGATCGCGGGCTTCGGCGGCAAGGGATACTTCGTCCCCGTCGACGTCACCTCACGCGAATCCCTCAACAACCTGCTCGAAACCACCCTCGAAAAATCCGGCCAGGTCGACATCCTCATCAACGGCGCCGGCACCAACTCACCCACACCCTTCCTCGAAGTCCCCGAAGAAGAATACCAGCGCATCATCGACACCAACCTCAGCGCCGTCTTCCGCTCCTGCCAGGTCTTCGGCGAATACTTCCTCCGCGAAGGCCGCACCGCATCCATCATCAACCTCGGCTCGATCTCCGGACTCAACCCGCTCTCGCGCGTCTTCACCTACTCGCTCACCAAAGCCGCCGTCCACAACCTCACCCGCAACCTCGCACGCGAATGGGCCGACAAGGACATCCGCGTCAACACCCTCGTCCCCGGCTTCTTCCCCGCCGAACAAAACCGCAAGGTGCTCGACGAATCTCGCGTCCTCGACATCCTCCGCCAAACCCCGGCCTCGCGCTTCGGCAACGCAGACGAACTCATCGGCGCCACCCTCCTCCTCGCCTCACCCCGCGCCGGCTCATTCATCACCGGCATCGAGATGATCGTCGACGGCGGCTTCAACGCCATGACGATCTAACCTCCCGGCCCGCCCCCGGCCCCGAACGCATGCCACTCCGGCAAGCGCACCTCCCACCGTGCCGCTCCACCTGCAAACCCCGCCGGGTTGGCACGCACCGCCGGGTTGGCACGCACCATCGGGTTGGCACGCACCGTCGTGTCCGTTTCCCCGCGCCCGCCCCCCACGCCCGGCGCGCACCTGCCTCCCCTCCCGTTGCCGTGCCGTCCTCATGAGGTTTTGACGTCCCCTTCCCCAGCCACTACGATCCACCGCACACCCACCCCGACCACCCCGTCATGCCCAGCAAAAAAAACAAACCCGACAAATCTCGCTACAAAAAAGACGGCCGCCTCAAGAGCGCATTCTACCACGCGGAATTGGCGCGCCTGCAGGTGGAACTGGTCAAAATGCAGGAATCCGTCAGGGACAAGGGCTTGAAAGTCGTCGTCCTCTTCGAAGGCCGCGATGCCGCCGGCAAGGGCGGCGTCATCAAACGCATCACCGAAAGCCTCAACCCCAGGGTCTGCCACGTCGTCGCCTTGGGAAAACCCACCGAACGCGAGGAATCCCAATGGTATTTCCAACGCTACGTCCCCCACCTTCCCGCCGCCGGCGAAATCGCTCTCTTCGACCGCTCATGGTACAACTGCGCCGGCGTCGACCAGGTCATGGGATTCGTCACCGAGGAACAAGTCCGCGAATTCTTCCTGACCTGCCCCGAGTTCGAACGCATGCTGATCCGCTCCGGCATCATCCTCGTGAAATATTGGTTCTCCGTCAGCGATGCAGAACAGGAACGACGCTTCAAGTCCCGCATCGACAACCCCACCAAACGCTGGAAATTGAGCCCGATGGACCTCAAGTCCCGTGAACTCTGGGTCGACTACTCCAAGGCCAAAGACCGCATGTTCGATCACACCGACATCCCGCAATCCCCATGGCTCGTCGTGGAGGCCGATGACAAAAAGAAAGCCCGCCTCAACTGCATCTCCCATCTGCTCAAATCCATCCCCTACGAAAAACTCAAACCCACCCCGATCAAACTCCCGCCCCGCCAGGACGACGGCTCCTACCAACGCCCCCCGCGCGAACACCAGACATTCGTCCCCCAAATCTACTAGCCAACGGGTGCAAATGCCCGGTCGGCTGACCCCGCCCGACCGGCCGGCCCAACCAACGCACCCCGCCCGCCACCACCGTGCAGGACCCGGCACCTCGCCGGCGTTTTCCTGCCGCAGCAAACCCACAACGGCAACGCCTCATGAACAAACACACGACAATCAAGGTGGCGGGTCTTTTGGCCGCCTGCACCGTGGCCATGGCAACCGCCGTCAGCGCGCATCCCTCCCCGCCCGCTGCCAACAAAACTCCGGTGGATCAAAGCCAACCCGTCCAGGTCTTCATCCTGCTCGGCCAGTCGAACATGCTCGGCGCCGGCAGGGTGACCGGCATCGACAAGCAGGGCTCACTGGAACATGCCGCAAAACAACGGGGGCTCTATCCGTTCCTCCTCGATCAGCAGGGCCAGTGGAGGGAACGCCGGGATGTCCGCTTCGTGCGCTTCATGAATGGTAAACAACTCGCCAACGACTGGATGTCCGTCAGGGGCGGGAAAATCGGCCCCGAACTCGGAATCGGCCGACAGGTCGGCGATGCCACCGCGGCCCCCGTGATGATCCTCAAAAGCTGCATCGGCAATCGCAGCCTCGGGTGGGACCTGCTCCCGCCGGGCAGCAAACCCTATCAATCCGAGGAAAACGGCACCACCTACACCTACGCCGGATACAGGGACTCCCCGGACCGCTGGCAAACGGGAACCAAACCGAAACCAATCGCATGGGTTGCCGGAAAACAATGGGACACCGACATCGCCGACGCCAAAAAAGCGCTGGCCGATCTCGAAACCTACTACCCCGGAAGCCAGCGCTACCAAGTCGCCGGCTTCTTCTTCTGGCAGGGCGACAAGGACCGCTACAAAACCGGCCACGCCACCCGCTACGAACAAAACCTCGTCACCTTCATCAAGGCATTGCGCACGGAGTTCAACGCACCGGATGCCAAATTCGTCTGTGCCACGCTCGGCCAGTCCAGCAGGGAAACCGCCACCGGAAACGACAAACTCATCCTCGATGCCCAACTCGCGGTCGATGGCCGCAGCGGCAGCTATCCGGAGTTCAAGGGAAACGTCGCGACCGTCTACACCCACCCGCTTTCCCGCGGCGGCGCGTCAAACAACCACTACAACCGCGACGCCAGAACCTACATGGACATCGGCCTGGCAATGGGCACGGCAATGGTCAACCTACTCAAGGGCAGGTAGACCGTTTGCCTCCCTCAGCCCGGATCCCCGGAGGAATCCCCGGTCTCGCTACCGTTGGAAGCCGCAGGAGCGTCCGGCGCAAGCAGTTCGGCACCTTTCAGCAGCCGGCAGAATTCCTTTTTGCTCAGCTCATGGAAGCTTCCTTCCTTGGTCTCAAGATCGGTCATGTGCTTGTATTCGATGGCATGACGCGCCCAATGCACGATCCGATAATAGTCATCGCCCTTTTTCCAAACTTGTCCCTGTTGAAGTCGCATACACGGCTTGTAGGCCCGCTTGCACGCTCCTGACGATCAAAATGCCTGCAGCTCGGCATTTCACCATCCGAGGGCAACGGACGTAACCCACGCCCGCCCCATGCGTCCCATCACGAACCTTCACCCTATCGCCGGACGGCCGCCCCTCCCGGATCGTCCGCAGCAACGCAGCGACCTCGAAGCGCTGCCCGCCCTTGCCACCACTGACCCGTTCGCCTTCATTGGGTTTGCCCGTAGACTTCGTTGATCCTTGCCTCGCCAAACCCCTGGGCGCGAAGCAGCTGTTTCTGTGTCTCGACATAATCCGGCCAATCCCGATCCTTGATCATCCGATGCGATCCGCCAGCAGTCAGCACTTCACGAAGCGGCTCCCTGAATCGGCTTCTGAAATGATCACCACCCGGCTCCGAATCCCGATCAAATAGAATTGCCGTTCCATGCAGGGAGTCATTGCTGAGTCCCTGAACATAGACTCGCGTGCATTGCGCCTCATCAACGTCAGTCCCCGACTCCAAAGCCTCAATCAGACGCGATCCATCATCATCACCTCCCACAAGGTAGGGAATCCAGGCATCCGTGTGATCGGGACTCCCGAGCGTGAGAAGGGCGTCACCCCATTCGCGTCAGGTTAAGGCCTGAATGCCTGATTCTATCGAGGATATCCGCACGCGCGTGTCCCGCTTGACGTGCCGGACATCAAGCCATTGCTCGAAGAGCCCAAGTTCTGCGATGTCGACCACTCCGATCAGATAG
>JAUTCT010000127.1 GCA_030673875.1 Verrucomicrobiota bacterium JB025
AGCGCCCAGCTTTAATTGTCGCCGGACAGGGAAGACGGGGGAGGCGGGGGAGGCGGGGGAGGCGGGGGAGGCGGGGGAGGCGGGGGAGGCGGGGGAGGCGGGGGAGGCGGGGGAGGCGGGAGCTGTCGGCGAGGTTTTGACGGGGGGCGGGTGATTTCCTCGCACGGCGGGCTGGACGGACATTCGGGAATCGGTCTTACTCGCCGCGCCATTGTGCTGCCGCTGTGGCGGAACGGTAGACGCTCCGGACTTAAAATCCGTTGCCGGGCAACCGGCGTGTGGGTTCGAATCCCACCAGCGGCACTTTGCGATGGATCAAAAAAAAGCCCCGGCTGCATGTGAATCCTGCAAGCGGGGCTTTTTGGTTGGGAGCTGGCCCGGGCCGCGGGAGTGCGGCGGGTGATGGTGGTCAGGCCATGGTGGCGAGCACGTCGTCCATGGCGGTGATGAGTTCGTTCATGGTGGCTTCGGTTTCGTTGCCCATGTTCGAGATGCGGAAGGTTTTGCCTTTGATTTTGCCGTAGCCGCCGTTGATGGCGAAGCCGTGTTTGGACTTGAGGGTCTTGATGAACGCGGCTTGGTCGAAGTCTTCCGGTGTTTTGAAGCAGGTGAGGGAGACCGAGCGGCTGCCTTCGGCGGCGAAGTTTTCGAAGCCGTGGCGTGCGCCCCAGTCGTGGATCAGCTTGTTGTTGGCGAGGTGGCGTGCGAAGCGTGCCTCGAGCCCTTCTTTTTCGATTTCTCCGAGGATGTATTGGAGGCCGAAGATCAGGCTGATGGACGGGGTCGACGGGGTGTTGTTTTTCTGCGCGTTTTTCTCGAACTCGAGGAAGTCGAAGTAGTAGCCGCGGTTGGGCATTTCGGCGGCGCGGTCGATGGCGGCCTGCGAGCAGGCGAAGACGGCGAGTCCGGGCGGCAGGGCGAGGGCTTTCTGGATGCCGGCGAGCAGGACGTCGATGCCGAGATCGTCCATGGCGATCGGCACGGCGGAGAGCGAGGAGACGGTGTCGACGACGAGCAGGACGCCGGGGAAGGATTTCACGACTTTGGCGATGCCTTCGATGTCGTTCATCACGCCGGTTGAGGTTTCGTTGTGGACGAGGGTGACGAGGTCGAAGCCGCCTTCTTCGAGTTTAGCGCGGACGGCCTCGGGGTCGATGGCTTCGCCCCACTCGACCTGGACTTTGTCGGCCTGGAGGCCGTTGCTTTCGGCGACGCCGAACCATTTGTCGGAGAATGCGCCGCAGCAGAGGTTGAGGACTTTTTTCGCGCAGAGGTTGCGGAGTGCGGCTTCCATGACGCCCCATGCGGACGAGGTTGAGAGGAAGACCGGGCGTTGGGTGCCCATGAGTGCCTTGAGGCAGGGTTGGGTGGATGCGTAGAGTTCCTCGAATTCCGCGCCGCGGTGACCGATCATGGTGCGCGACATGGCGGCGTAGGTTTCCGGCGAGACGTCGATGGGGCCTGGGATGAAGAGTTTAGCCATGGTGTCAGGGTTTATGGGGAGCGGGTTGGGTTTGTGGGAGTGGGTTGGGTCTGGTTGGTCAGAGCAGGTTGAATTGTTCGAGCAGGGCGCGGAGTTCCGGGGATTTTTCCTCCGGCAGAGGGACGAGGGGGAGGCGGATTTCCGGGGTGCAGTGGCCCTGGAGGGCGACGGCGGCCTTGATCGGGACCGGGTTGGTGTCGAGGCCCATGAGGCCGCTGAGCAGCGGGTAGTATTGTTTTTGGAGTTCGAGTGCTTCGTCGAATGAGCCGTTGAGGCAGGCGCGGACGAGGCGTGCCATGACATCGGGGATGATGTTGGAGGCGACGGAGACGAGGCCGATGGCGCCGCAGGAGATGAATGGCAGGGTGAGCGGGTCGTCGCCGGAGAGGATGGCGAAGCCATCGGGCAGGGCCTGGACGAGGCGGTTGACGCGGTCGACCGAGCCGCCGGCTTCCTTGACGGCGGTGATGTTTTCGCAGTCTGCGGCGAGGCGGGCGATGGTTTCGGGGGCGATTTCGATCACCGAGCGGCCGGGGATGCTGTAGAGCATGATGGGCAGGCTGGTGGCGTCGGCGACGGTTTTGAAATGCTGATAGAGGCCTTCCTGGGAGGGTTTGTTGTAATACGGGCAGACCTGGAGGGATCCGGTGGCGCCGAGTTTTTCGGCGGCCTGGGTGAGTTCGATGGCTTCGGCGGTGGCGTTGGAGCCGGTGCCGGCGACGACTTCGCAGCGGCCGGCGGCGGTTTCGACGGCGATTTCGATGATTTTGAGGTGTTCGTCCTTGTTGAGGGTCGGGGATTCACCGGTGGTTCCGACGGGCACGATGCCATCGACGCCGCCATCGATTTGGCGCTCGATCAGGGATTGGAGTGCCGGAATGTCCACGGCTCCGCCGCGAAACGGTGTGATCAGGGCTGTGTAGGTGCCGGAAAAGCTCATGGCGGGGGAGCATGGACGATCCGGCGCGGAGGTCAAAGCCGGATGCGTGGTGGCGTGCTATTTTTGCGGGGGCCGTGTGGCGGGGGCGGCGGGGTGGCGGGAGTTCAGATTTCGATATCGCCTTCGAAGACGAAGTCGGCGGGGCCGGTGAGGGTGACCTTGCGGAAAGTCGAGTCGGCGGAGGATTCGAAGCCGATTTCGAGGGTTTCGCCGCCCTGGACATCGACTTTGACGGGTGAGGGTGCGCCGGTGAGGAGGTGGTGGACGAGTGCGCAGGCGACCATGCCGGTGCCGCAGGCGAGGGTTTCGTCTTCGACGCCGCGTTCGTAGGTTCGGATGGCGATGTGGCCGGGTGCGAGCACGGTGGCGAAGTTGGCGTTGGTGCCGGCGGGAGCGAAGGCCTGGTGTTCGCGGATGGCGCGGCCGTGGGTGCGGACGCACAGGTCGCGGAAGGTGGCTTCGTCGTCGATGAAGGCGACGGCGTGGGGGACGCCGGTGTTGAGGAAGTGGATCGGGAGGTCGAGTCCGGGGATGGTGGCTCCGGTTTGCATGTTGAGGTCCGAGGGTTCGGACATGTTGACGCGGACGTTGGAGCCGACCATGTCTGCGGTGAGGGTTCCGGCGATGGTTTCGAAGCTGACTTGTTCGGCGACTTCTTCGCCGAGGTGGGCGGTGAAGCGGCCGAAGCAGCGGGCGCCATTGCCGCACATTTCGGCTTCACCGCCGTCGGCGTTGTAGTAGCGGAAGCGGTAGTCGGCGCCGTGTTGGGCGGGTTCGACGGCGAGCAGGCCGTCGGCACCGATTCCGCGGTGGCGGTCACAGAGGGCGGCGATGGTTTCGGTATCGAGGCAAAGCGAGAGGTCGCGGTTGTCGACGACCACGAAATCGTTGCCCGCGCCGTTCATTTTATAGAAGTGGAGAAGCATGGCGGATGCATAGCCGCGAATGCCGGGGGCGGCAAGTGTGGCGGTGAATTGGCGAATCGCGGCAGATACTAAGGAATGCTTGACAATAAAATTTTAGAATATTAGGGTTCGGCCGATTTTGGAAATGGTTTTCGTTGGTGCCGGTTGCCGGTGTTGGGAAAGCGGATTCCAGATCAACACCGCACACCCCCTATTCACCGGTCATGAATTCCAAACATCTGATTTCAAAAACCCTCGCTGTTTTCACCGCAGCTGGAGCCACGCAAGCGATGGCGCAGAACATTGAAGTGAATTTCATCAACCACTCGATTTACGAGAATGTGAACGGAACGACCGACAACGGCGGGTATGAGCAGAGCTGGCCGTCCGGGGTGATGGATTTCACCGTGGTTTCCTCGGGTGACAGTTTTGATGCGTTTTGTGTCGAGCCGTCGCAGGGGATCAGCTACGGCGAGACCTTGATTTACGAGGTGCAGGATCCTTCTTCGCTTTCGAACTACGATACGATTGCCCGGCTGGTGGGTGGCTATCTGGCCTCGTCGCAGACGGATCTTGAGGCGGCCGCGACGTATTGGGCGCTGATGGAGGTGACCGCGGAGACCGGAGCGACTTATTCACTGACCGCCGGAAGCGTGCAGATCACGGAACTGGCGACGCCGTTGAACCAGGAGGTGGCGGATCTGGCGGATAGCTATCTGGCGAATGTGGGGAGCTACACGGCGGCCGAGATTGTCTATCTTTCCAATGCGACGCGGCAGGACGTGGTTGTGTTCGGTGACGGGGTGACTTCGGTTCCCGAGCCATCGGCGATTGCGCTGGTTGCGCTTTCCGGACTGGCGTTGCTCGGTCGTCGCCGTTGAGAGTTTGGCTTGATCCGGATACGGATTCGGGCATGGTTTCAGCGGCCGTCCTTGGCGAGATTGATCGCGGGGCGGGAATTCGTGATGTTCCGCTGGCTTCCGTGCGTTGTGATTTTTGGACTGACCGCCGATTATTCGTCGGCTGACATCAGTGTGGGTTCGTCATCCGGTGGGGCGCCGTTGCCGCGGGTGGTGGTTCCGACGAGCGGGCGCAGCATGGCGCCGGTGAGGCCGGTATCTCCGGCGAAGCGGATCCTCTATCCGTGGAAGACGCACATCCGGACGACGGTGTTCTGGATCGGGGAAAAGCCGACGCAGAACAATCCGACGCCGAACCACATGTCGTCCTGGGATCAGAAGTGGGCGAAGAATTACGGGGGATATGACGATCCGAATCCGTCCAACCGGATAGCGAACCACACGACGGGCGAGTTTCGGCCGAAGCGATTCGTTCCGCGGTTGAATCCGTTTTACATTGCGCTGCCGTATAATGACGTGCTGGACCACCGGCGGCACAAGCCGGAGGCGTCGCGGGTGATTCCGTGGTTCAAGTCGATGCGGCCGGAACCGGGTGAGAGCGTGTGCAAGGGGCGGTGGGTTCAGATTTACCGGAACAACCGGAGTTGTTATGCGCAGTGGGAGGACTGCGGGCCGTGGCGGACGGACGACTGGCAGTATGTGTTTGGCAGCAACAAGCAGCCGCGGACCAAGCAGAATGGCGGGGCGGGGATCGATATTTCGCCGTCGGTGCGGGACTATCTGGGGATGAAGTCGGGGGAGAAGGTGCACTGGCGTTTTGTCGAGGCCGGGCAGGTGCCGTATGGTCCGTGGAAGAAGTATGGCCGGACGCCGGTGGCCCGGGGGCAGTCGGGTGACGACATTGAGGTGCAGCGGCGATATCTGGAATACCTGCGGCAGCTGCGCGACGAGGAGTTCAACAAGCGGTCGGTGAGGGACATCCAGAGCCGTTGAGGTTCGGTTAGGCTGGCCACTCGCCGGTTTTGAGGAAGCGGGTGGTCAGGCGGATGGCGTCCGGGTGCATCTGGATGAAGGTGTGGTCGGCGGGGATCACGGAGAAGCCGCGCAGGCCATTGAGTCTGCCGCTGGAAACGGAGACGATGCCGTCGTTTTCCGGGGCGAGGAGTTTCCGGAAGAACGGGATGGTGCCGTGGTTTCCCATGATGACGGCGGTTTCGACATCGGTGGGGATGGGCGGGAGTTCGAGCGGTGCGCCGTGGGTGCCGAGCGAGCGTCCGGCGGGGCCGAGCATGGCGCGGAGGGGTGGGATTTTCCGGCTCCAGTCGACGATTTCGCTGCCGCGGTTAGGCGGGCAGAGCATGACGATGCGGCGTGCGCTCCAGGAGGGATCCTGCGCGAGCATGGCGCGGGCGAGGATGCCGCCGAGCGAGTGGGTGACGAGGTGGACGGGGGAGTTTCCGACGGTGCTGGCGATCAGTTCCGAGATGCTGCTGGCGAGACGGGGGATCGGCTGGAGCATCGATGGATAGGGGATGTTGAGGGTTGAGAATCCATCGTTGCGGAGTTCGCGAGCGAGGGGTTCCATGGCGTGGAGGCCGCGCCAGAGTCCGTGAAGCAGGACGACGGTGGGGCCGTCCCGGCGGACCAGTTTCGGGCGGTCCCAGGGCATGGGAGGGGTGAGCATTTCCGCCCGGTCGCGCAAGCTGGGGTGATGGGGCATGGGGGAAATCTGCAGCGTTCGAGGCGGGATCGCAACCGTGGGGTGTGGCGAGCTGTGTATTGACAAGCGGAGCGGATCGGGTGAAGTGACGGCATGCCATCGAGGGGCCGACATCAGAGCACGTCGAAAGAGTGCGGAAGGCTGCTGCGCAAGATCGAGGGCATGGGTGGGGTGATCGGCGTGATCATCGGCCGCTCGTATGGCGGAAAGTCGCTGGGGCGGGGCAGCCGGACCGGGGCGATCCGGATGCAGCGCAAGGTGCCGGGCGGGCTGAAGGCCGTGACGCAGTCGGCGAAGGGGGTGCAGGAGATTTTCATCCGCACCGAAGACGGGATGGAGGAGTCCGTGCAGGCGCGGATCGAGGAGTTGTGAGTCAGCTCCGGTCGTCCTTTTTGGTGCGTCTGTTTTTCGCGCGTTTGCTCGTGCGTTTGCTCGTGCGTTTTTTGGCTTTCGGCCGGTCGGGTTTGGTGCGCTCGGATTTGGGTCGCTCGGTTTTTTGCCGCTCGGTTTTGGGTCGTTCGGGTTTCGACCGGTCGTTTTTCGATCGTTCGTTCGATTCGTTAGTGGATTTTGGCGGCGGGGCGGCGGCCATGAGGTGGAAGGTATCCGGGACCGGTGCGGTGAAGCTGAGTTCCTTGCCGGAGTAGGGGTGGAGGAAGGTGAGTGAGTGGGAGTGGAGGGCGAGTCGTCTGGCGTTGCGGATTTTGAGGCCGTATTTGGCATCGCCGACGATCGGCCAGCCTTGATCGGCGAGGTGGACGCGGATTTGGTTTTTGCGGCCGGTGACGAGGGTGATTTCGAGCAGGGTGCGGTTGCCGACGGTTTTGAGGGTTTTGTATTTCGTGTGTGAGAGTTTGCCTTCGTCGGGGTTGTCGGTGGAGTAGACCCGGCGCGCGCGGTTTTCGGCGAGGTGGCTGGAGATGGTTCCCGCGGGCGGGTCCGGGTGTCCTTCGACGAATGCGAGGTAGGTTTTTTCGACGTTGTCCCACTGGTCCTGGAGTTTGAGTTTTGCTTCCTCGGTGCGGGCGAAGACGATGGCGCCGGAGGTGTCGCGGTCGAGGCGGTGGACGATGAAGACCCGCTGGTGGGACTTGTAGTTTCCCTTGCGCACGTAGTCGGTGAGTGCGGCGTATGCGGTGCGTCCGCCGTCGCGGCCGGTTCCCATGGTGAGCAGGCCGGCGGTTTTGTTGACGACGATGATGTCGCGGTCCTCGTGGAGGATTTCGAGACCCATCGGCTGGTGTTTGCGTCGTCGTTTCGGTTGGTGTGGCACGAGGGGAGAATCCGCCGGATGAGGCCGGTGGGCAAGGGCAGAAGAACTGCTTGCGGGCGGGGCCGCGGGGCCTACATTCGGAGAAGCTGAGGTTCACTCGGGAAAAAAACACCCAATCATGAAATTAAAATTCTGCGGTGCCGCCGGCACCACGACAGGTTCGCAGCATCTGCTGGAAGTCAACGGTTCGAGGATTCTGTTGGATTGCGGTCTCTATCAGGGGGCGCGGAAGCACGCGTATGACGTAAACTGTTGTTTTCCCCACTTTGACCCGAAGAGCGTGGACGTGGTGATCCTTTCGCACGCGCACATCGACCACAGCGGGAATTTGCCGAACCTGACGAAGAAGGGATTCAGCGGGTCGATATTTGCGACGCATGCGACGCGCGATTTGTGCCAGATCATGCTGGTGGATTCGGCGCGGATCCAGCGCAGTGACATCGACTGGATCAACAAGCACCGGAAGCGCGAAGGGCGCGAGCCGGCGGAGCCGTTGTACAGCGAGATGGATGCGGACAAGTGCATGAGCCAGTTCGTGACGGTGGGCTACAACCGCAAGATCATGGTGGCTGACGGGGTGATGCTGTCGTTCATTGATGCCGGCCACATTCTGGGCAGCGCGCAGGTGCTGCTGGAGGTGAAGGACCGGGACGACGGGCAGACCAAGCGGTTTTTGTTTTCGGGGGATGTGGGACGGGGCGGCAACGAGGTGTTGCGTGATCCGGTGCCGGTGGAGGACGTCGACTATCTGCTGATGGAGAGCACCTACGGCGGGCGCGAGCACGAAGCGCCTCCGGGGGTGGGCGAGCGGTTTGGCAAGATCATCCGTGAGGCGCAGCGGCGGGGCGGCAAGATTCTGATTCCGTCGTTTGCCGTCGAGCGCACGCAGCAGGTGTTGTATGTGCTCAACGAGTTGTTTGAGAGCAAGCAGGTGCCGGAGGTTCCGGTTTATGTGGACAGTCCGTTAGCGGTGAGTGCGACCGAGATCTACCGGTTGCATCCGGAGTCGTTCAACGAGGAGGTGTATGATTCGCTGTATGAGAAGCAGAACCCGTTTGGTTTCGAGCATTTGACGCTGGTGAGGTCGGTGAAGGGGTCGAAGGCGCTCAACGACATTCACGGGGTGGCGATCATTATTTCGGCGTCCGGGATGTGTGAGGCTGGGCGGATTCTGCATCATTTGAAAAACAACATCGGTGATTCGAAGACGACCGTGTTGTTCGTCGGTTACTGTGCGGAGAACACGCTGGGCCGGCGGATTCGGGACGGCCAGAAGGATGTGCCGATCCTCGGGCAACGGCACAAGGTGCGGGCGAGGATCGAGGTGATCGACTCGTTTTCCGGTCACGCGGATCACTCGGAACTGGTCGACTATTTCAACCGTACCACCGGGCCGAAGAAGCGGGTCTGGCTGGTGCACGGGGAAACCGGGGCGTCGGCGTCACTGAAGGTGGCGCTGGACAAGCACATGGACGGCGAGGTGGAAGTGGGGAAACTGGGGGAAACCGTTGAGTTCTGAGCGCCAGATGGAGACGGCGTTTGGAGAGATAGAAGGGATTTTGCGCGAGCAGATCCGGGAGGCGGAGCTGGACCACGAGGCGTTCGAGAGGCCGCTGAAGGTGTGTGTGCTGACGAAGTGCCGGGCGACGTGTTGTCACGACGGGGTTTACCTGAGTGACGGCGAGTTGGCGGTTCTCGACGGGGTGGTGAGGTCGGCGGGGTTCGCGGGGAGGAATGCGGAGGAATGCTTTGAGCGCCGGGAGCAGCGGTGGAAGACCTCCGTTGTGGCGGCGGAGGCGGGTCAGTTGGGCGAGGGGTTTCCCGCGCATTTTCCGAAGACCCGCTGTGTGTTTCTCGACGGGGAGCACAAGTGCCAACTGCAGCTGGCCTCGATGGCGGCGGGGAAGTCGCCGTGGTTCTGGAAGCCGATTTCGTGCTGGATGCATCCGTTGTTGCTGCGTCCGCTGGTGCGGGGCGGGAGGCCGCGGTTGACGCTGGCGCGGCAGGACGATGATCCGGTGGCGAGGCCGGGGTATCCGGGGTTTTCATCGTTCACGCCGTGCGGGATGCCGCAGGAAGGGGCGGGGCCGGCGTGGCAGGCGCTGCGCGGCGAGCTGGAGCTGCTGGGGCGGATCGGCGGCCGCGATCTGGTGGGGGAGCTGTCAGGACGCGGGGCCGATGCGGATGAACAGGCCGGTTGCTGATCCGGGAGGCAGCGAGCTGCTGGGGATTTCGAGCGTGGTTTGCTGTTCCGGCCAGCCGGCCGCGGGGAAGGTGCCGGCATCGATCCAGTGGAGGAGGTCGGTCGACATGAGCACGGTGTAGGAGCGTCCCGGGACGGACTGGATGTTTGCCGTGGCGCCGTCCGGGCCGGGGGTGACGCGGATGGTGCGGATGAGGTGGCTGCGGTCGGTGGGGTCGGTGCCGAACTGGAATTCGCCGATGTCGGTGAGTCCGTCGCCATCGGTGTCGCGGGACGCGTGGAGGGTGCCGAGGTCGGTGGCGTATGCGAGTTCCCAGGCGTCCTTGAGGCCGTCGCCGTCCTCGTCCTCCTTGCCGCCGAAGCCGAGGGTGATGGAGAACAGGTAGTCGCGCTGCCAGTTGAGGCCGTCGGCGGGATAGGGGAAGGGGACGTGGGGTTGCTGGCCGAGTTCGAGCACCGCGCCGGCGTCGCCGACGTCGTAGCGGTAGACGACCGAGTCGCCGCCGTTGAGGGTGTCTTCCGGGGCGATGAAGCTGATGGCTCCGTTCATGGTGCCGGGGGTGCCGTCGGGCAGGCTGTCGAGGAATCCGGCGGCGATGGTTTCGCCCGGGGCGATGGAGATGGTGCTGGTGGCGGAGGAGAACGGGAGGTCGTTGTCGCCGGCCTGATAGAACGTGTGGCTGTCGCCGATGGCCATGATGGTGGCGACTCCGGGGGCGTCGAGGCGGGCGATGAACGGGGTGAGCGGGTCGGTGACGCGGCCGGCGTGGAAGCGGAAGCGGTCGGCGCTGACGGTGAGGGTGTCCGCGGTGGTGTTGGTGAAGGCGTCCTGCTGGTTGATGACGAAGTTCGAGTTTGCGCCGTCGGCGATGCGGTAGCCGGGGAGGTCGAGGTTGTTGCCGAGCTGGACGGCTGAGATGATATAGGAAACCGAGAAGTGATAGTCGCGCTGGCGGGTGGTGACGAGGTTGGGGCCGGGGTCGGGTGGGGAGCCGGTGGCGAGCGATCCGGAGTCGGAATCCAAGGTGCCGCCGCCGTGCCAGACGGTGAGTCCGCCCGGGGTCCACGAGACGACTTCCGCGGTGGATCCGCCGCTGCCGTCGGGGAACGAGTCGATGAATCCGGGAGCGATGGTATCACCGGGCTGGAGGGTGACGGATTGGGGGGCGTCGCTGAATGCGGTGCGGTTGTTTCCGGGGGCGTAGGTGGTGCGGGTGTCGCCGATGGCGAGCACGGTGAAGTCGTCCGGGCCGTTGACGAGGACGATGAACGGGGTGAGCGGGTCGCCGGCGGTGGAGGCGTGGAATGCGAAGCGGTCGAGGGCGAGGGTGAGCGGTTGGTCGCCGGAGTTGGTGTAGGTGGCGTGCTTGTGGATGACGATGTTGGCGTGCCACGGGTCATTTCCAAGGGTGCCATCGGGGGTGGCGCTGATGCCGAGTTCGCCGCCGCCGAAGAAGCTCTGCGAGCGGGTGCAGGAGTCCGGGGTGAGCGAGAGGATCCAGTTGGCGACGCGGGCGACGGCTTCGTCGTGGGTCGGGCCGCGGGCGATGGGTGGCATGACGATGGCGGCGCCGTCGTGGGCGGCGATGCGCTGGAAGAGTGCGGAGTTTTCGAGGCTGCCGGGTTTGATGACTGCGGGGGCGGGCAGGCCGAGGGTTTCGATGACCGGGCCGCAGAGCAGCGCCTGGTTGGCGAGCGGGGTGGTGAGGCGGGCGTCGAAAAACGCGCGCGACGAGCCGTCCGGCTGGTGGCAGTGGGAGCAGTTGGCGTCGAGGTAGGAGCGGGCGAATGCCTCGTCGGTGGTGGTCGGGTCAGCGGCGTCCGCCGAGGTGATCACGGTGGTGAGATCGGCTTCGCGGAGGACCTGGTTGATGAATCCGGCGGCGCTGAAGGATTCGATCTGGTTGGCGGTGGTGCCGTTCGGATAGGTGACGGTGCGGTTGAGCTGGCGGGTGCGGAAGCCGAGCACGGGTCCGGTTTCCGGCAGGTGGCAGAGCAGGCACTGCTGGCGGGACGGGTAGAGGTATTGGCGTGACTGGCCGTTGATGGTCACGGCCTCGACGAGGCCATCCTCGACGAGGTCGGCTTCGGCTTCGGCGTGGCGCCATTTGTAGCTGACGCCGCCCCAGCCGTCGGTGCCGTGGACGAGCAGGCGGGTTTCGAGGGGCGAGTCGTCGTCCGGGCGGGCGAAGTGTTTGACGAGGACGGAGCCGAGCGGGAGGTTCCAGGCGTGGTTTTCGCTGTAGGTGATTTGTTCCTCCGGGGTGTTGGGCACGCCGTCGTTGGGGATCATCACCCAGCGTTGTTTGGTGAGGCCGGACGACCAGAGCGGCATGTTGACCTCGAAGGGGATGAAGCCGGGGGCGGGGGTGAGGGTGGCGAGGTCGGAGAACGTTCCGGTTTGCGAGAGCAGGGGCGGGAATTCCCATGATTGGCCGGTGATGGTTCCGGCGCGTTTGATGCGCGAGACCCGGCCGCCGCCGGGGGTGCCGGCGCCCATCTGGAGGAGGAGTGATTCGCCGCGGGAGTCGATGCCGAACGAGCTGACGCCGTTCCAGATATTGCCGGAGCGGCCCTGGCCGACGGTGGTCACGGTGATTGCGGAGCCGGAGGATTCGTCGTATTCGAGCGCGTAGAACGTCTGGGTGCTGTTGTCCGCGAAGAGGTATTTTCCGGCGAGTTCGGGGATGTCCGAGCCGCGGTAGACGTGGCCGCCGATGATGCAGTTTCCGGTTTCCCTGCCGTAGAAGAACGCCGGGGCGCGTTCGGTGCCGATCACCGGCGACGGCGGGTTTCCGAAGGTGGTGGCCTGGTCGCCTTCCATGTAGTTCCACTGGAAGTTGAGGCCGGGGGCGTCCATGACGTTGACCTCCTCGATGGAGGCGGCGCCGACGTCGCCGATCCAGAAGCGGTCGGCGACGGGGTCGTAGGTCATGCGGTGGGGTTCGCGCAGGCCGATGGCGTAGAACTCGCCGAGCGCGCCGGGTTCGCCGGTCCACGGGTTGCTACTGGGGATGTAGTAGTTTTGGGTGAAGGTGTGGTCGATGTCGTCGACGGTGGATTCGCCGGGCTGGAGCGGTGGTTCGGCGGGCTGGTTGGCGATCGGGTGGCTGACGGAGCCGCCGGTCATGTCGACATCGATGCGCCAGACGCCGGAGCGGACGCGGTCGTTGATTTTCTGGGTGTGCGGGCCGGAGTCTTCCGCGGCGGTGCCTTCGTCGCCGAGGCTGAGGTAGAGGAAGCCGTCCGCGCCGAATGCGAGGCCGCCGCCGTCGTGGCCGCGGACGGTGTCGAACTGCTGGATGAGGATTTGTTCGCTGGCGGGGTCGAAGGACGATGCCTGCGGGTCCCAGGTGAAGCGGGACAGGCGGGTGTAGTACGGTTGGTTGGCGTCGACGACGGCGTCCGGGTCATCGGTGGGGTGATGGAGGTAGTAGAGGTAGAGGTGGTCGTTCGACTGGTTGAGGCCGAAGCCGGGGTGGAATGCGCAGCCGAGGATTCCGCCGTGTTTGTGGGTTGGCACGCCGATGTCCCAGTTCATGTACCAGACGCGGTCGCGGGCATCGAGCACGAGCTGGCGGTCGCTTTCCGTGGAGTTGTCGTCGTCGAGGACCCTGAAGACGCGGCCATCCATTTCCGCGACCATGATGTGGGTGGTGGATTCGGGCCACGGGCGGGCTTCGATGGGGGATTCCCAGTCGAGGTCGGGAAAGGCCTGGATGGTATCGACGGTGGTGGGGACGACGGTGAGGGACGGCAGCACGCCGTTGGCGAACGGTTCGACCGGTTCGGCGCCGCCGAAGCCGGCGAGGCCCTCGGTGTAGGGGCGGAGCGAGATGGCCGTGGAGTCCGGGAAGTCGGAGGGCACGCCGGAGCCGGGGGCGCGTCCGGCGCACCATTTGAGGGCGCGGACGAGGGTTTCCTGGAAGGCGGCGCAGCGCATGCCTTCGGGTTCCGCCTGGTCGTCCCAGACGTGGCCGTAGGTGGTGCCGTAGATACGACCGGAGCCGTAGCTGGTGGTCCATTCGACCGGGTGTTGGAGGGGGGCTTCACCGGCGGGCGGGTCGGGGTCGGTGGTGTAGGAGAGGATGGTGACTTTTGCGGCGAGGTCGGGGGCGATGCCGCGGGGGAAGCGGACGACTTCGAGGTCGGCGGCCATCCATTGTGCGGGCAGGCCGGCGTGGATGGGGTGGACGGCGGGCAGGCTGTGGCGTTTGACGAGCGAGTCGGCGCGTGCGCCGTGGCCGGTGGCGAGGCCGGAACCGGGCGGGTGGGTGACGAGCGAGTCGTCCGGGGCGATGGTGAAGGCGGTTCCGGTGGCGGCGTCATGCCAGGCGAGGCCGACGATTTCGCGGTATTCGTGCCAGGATTCGAAGGCCTGGTTGGCCTCGTGGAAGGCGATGAATCCGCCGCCGTTGGCGATGTAGGAGGCGAAGGCGGTCCTGGCTGCGGCGGGCCATGGTGCGCCGGTGGTGCCGTCGCGGTAGCCGGAGAAGACGACGTCGTAGCGGGAGAAGTCCGGCGACCAGTCGGCCCAGTCCTGGCTGGAGGTGTCCTGGGGGACGACCGAGACGTCCATGGAGAACGAGCCATCGCGGGTGAGGATGGCCTGGAGGATGGCGAGGCGGCGCTGCCAGTCGTGGTTGCTGGAGCCTTCGATGACGAGGACGGCGATGGGCGGGGTGTCGAGCGGTGGGGTGGTGTTTTCCGCGATGCGGAAGTCATCGTAGATGATGTTGTTCCAGTTTTCCTCCGGAGCGGGGGGCATGGCGCCGTCTTCGATGCGGAGGTTGTCGATCAGCAGGCCGGCGGTCCCGGATTCGAGGGATTCGACGCGGAGGGTGGCGGTGGTGCTGGCCGGGGTGAACTCGAAGCCGTTGGCGGCGAGGTATTCGTTGGTTTGGGCGTTGTGGATTTCTCCGACGGGCTGGCCGTCGATGAGGATGCGGGCGTCGGTGAGGGTGCCGGTATCCGGCTGGGCGAGGTAGGCGAGGCGGACGCTGTGGATGGCGCCGGGGGTGAGGCCGGAGATTGTTTGTTGGATGTGGCCGGCCTGGAGGTCGACGCAGTTCGCGCCTTCGAAGGGAGTGGCGGAATGGAGTGCGACGCCCGAGTGTGCCCAGTTCTCAAGGCCGTTTTCGAAACCTGGATTCAGTCCGTGTGAGGCGGCGGGCGCCACTCCCGCAAGCAGGAGGGCGCCGAGCAGGTGGAGCCGGAGGGAAGCATGCATTCTGGTGGGGGGAGATTTGCCGAAAGATGAAATAAAGGGCACATCCGGCAACCCAACACCCGCCGCGGCAGAGTTTGGTGCTGTTGATAGGAGCGGCTTCGCCGCGGAAAGGTAAGTGCCGCCGTTGCGGGCGCAGCGCCTTCAAAGCCAATGCTTGGTTGCTCCTCGGTCGTGAATGGCTGTTCACTTCCTCGTCGCGCCTTGCCTTGAATTTGAATGCTTGCGTCGCCGGACGCCGGGTTGCCGGATCTGCCCTAGATACATGATTGTCCGGGAAGATGCCATGACTTATCTGAAAAATTAGAGGTATTTGCCTTAGTTATGGTTTTGGGCTGTCTGACTGGGGTGTCTGATGGACCTCGATGGAGATGTGCACGATTCCGAGGTGGTCGGGGAGCATTTGTTTGTAGGCATCGGGTGCGAGCGGGCGGGGTGATCCGACCGAGAGGATGAGCGAATAGATATCGGGTCCGATGGCCCAGAGGTGGAGGTCGGAGACGCGGTGTTCGGTGTGGTCCTGGATGGACGAGCGGATTTGGTCGCGGATGTGTTGTGGGCCTTGTTTGTCGAGCAGGGTGGAGCTGGTGGAGCGGATCAGGCCGACGGACCAGCGGGCGACGAGCACGGCGCCGATGATGCCCATGACGGGGTCCATCCAGACGGCGCCGAAGTATTTGGCGGCGAGGAGTGCGCCGATGGCGAGCAGGGAGGTGAGGGCATCCGCCATGACGTGGAGGTAGGCGGAGCGCAGGTTGTGGTCGTGTCCGTGGTGGTCGTGATCGTGGTGGTCGTGATCGTGGTGGTCGTGTCCGTGGTGGTCGTGTCCGTGCTCGTGTCCGTGCTCGTGTCCGTGGTGGTGGTCGTCGCCGAGGATGAAGACGCAGATGCCGTTGACGATGAGGCCGAGGGTGGCGACGAGGATGGCCTGGTTGAAGATGATTTCGACGGGATCGATGAGGCGGTGGACGCTTTCCCAGACCATGAGCATGGCGAAGATGGCGAGGAGGACGGCGCCGGTGAAGCCGCCGAGGGCGTTGACCTTGCCGGTTCCGAAGGAGAAAGCCGGGTTATTGGCATTTCTGCGGGCGTAGATGTAGGCCCAGGCGCTGATGGTGAGTGCGGCGGCATGGGATGCCATGTGGAGGCCGTCGGCGAGGAGGGCCATGGAGCCGAAGAGGATGCCGGCGGTGATTTCCACGACCATGGTGATGGCCGTAATGATGATGACGATGATGGTTTTGGATTCGCCGGGGCGTTTTTTGTCCTGGCCGAAGGTGTGGCTGTGCGGTTGGAGCGGTGGTGGGGCGTGGGCGGGCATGGCGGGGGTGTTTTCAGGAAAGTCCGGTGATTCTGCCGTTTTCGTCGAGGTCGATTCCGGTGGCGGACGGTTGTTTGGGGAGGCCGGGCATGGTCATGATGTCGCCGCAGATGGCGACGATGAAGCCGGCGCCGGCGCTGAGGCGGATTTCGCGGATTTTGAGGGTGTGGCCGTCCGGGACGCCGAGGTTCGCGGGGTCGGTGGAGAAGGAATACTGGGTTTTCGCGATGCAGACCGGGAGGTGGCCGAACCCCTGTTCCTCGAGTTTGGCGATCCGGCGGTTGATGGTGACGTTTTCCGAGATACTACCTGCGCCGTAGATCGAGCGGGCGATGGTTTCGATTTTCTCCCGGACGGGCATGTCGTCCGGGTAGAGCGTGGTGAACCGCGTGGTGGAGCCTTCGGTGACGGCGGCGACGGTTTCGGCGAGGGTGACGGCACCCCTGCCGCCGTCGGCCCAGTGGGTGGAGGGGACGCAGGGGACGCCGGCGGCATCCGCGGCGGCCATGACGAGTGCGGTTTCGGCCGGGGTGTCCGAGGCGAAGGAGTTGAGGCAGACGACGCAGGGGAGGTTGAAGTGGTTGCGGAGGTTGTCGATGTGGCGGCGGAGGTTGCCGAGTCCGCGGCGGACGGCATCGGGGTCCGGGGAGTGGAGGGAGTTTTTCGCTGCGCCGCCCTGGAAGCGGAGTGCGGGCAGGGTGGCGACGACGACGGCGGCGGCGGGGGTGAGGCCGGCCTGGCGGCATTTGATGTTGCAGAATTTTTCCGCGCCGAGGTCTGCGCCGAAGCCGGCTTCGGTGACGACGAAGTCGGCGAGTTTGAGTGCGGTTTTGGTAGCGATGACCGAGTTGCAGCCGTGGGCGATGTTGGCGAAGGGTCCGCCGTGGATGATGGCGGGGTTGTTTTCGAGGGTCTGGACGAGGTTGGGCTGGAAGGCGTCCTTGAGCAGGGCGGCCATGGCGCCGGCGGCCTTGAACTCCGAGGCGCGGACGAGTCTGCCGCCGCGGGTTTGGCCGACGACGATGCGTTCGAAGCGTTGTTTGAGGTCGTGGAGTGACTGGGCGAGGCAGAAGATGGCCATGATCTCGCTGGCGGGGACGATGTCGAAGCCGCTCTCGCGGGGGAATCCGTTGGCGGGGCCGCCGAGGCCGAGGGTGATCGAGCGGAGGGCGCGGTCGTTCATGTCGACGACGCGGCGCCATGAGATCCGGCGGAGGTCGAGGCGGAGTTCGTTGGAGTGGTGGACGTAGTTGTCGATGACCGCGGCGAGCAGGTTGTTGGCGGCGGCGATGGCGTGGAAGTCGCCGGTGAAGTGGAGGTTGATGTCCTCCATGGGGACGACCTGGGCGTGACCGCCGCCGGCGGCGCCGCCCTTCATGCCGAAGCAGGGGCCGAGCGACGGTTCCCTGAGGCAGACGATGGATTTGCGGCCGATGCGGTTGAGGCCGTCGTTGAGGCCGACGCTGACGGTGGTTTTGCCGCCGCCGGCGGGTGGCGGGCTCATGGCGGTGACGAGGATGAGCTTGCCGTCGGGGCGGTCGGTGAGCGAGTGGATGAAGGGCGAGGAGATTTTCGCTTTGTAGCGGCCGTAGCATTCCAGGCTATCCGCGGGGATTCCGAGGGCGGCGCCGATTTCCGAGATGGGTTTGAGGGTCGCCTGGCGGGAGATTTCGAGGTCGGGGTTGGTTGGCATGGCGATGGGTTGTGGGGGGCTCGGAGGTCCGGGCCGGGGTGGCTGGGTCAGGTGTGGCTGGTCGAGAGGCGGTCGCTGGTTTGCTGGTCGAGCACGACGCAGCTGCGGTAGCCTTCGCCCTGGGCGGGGAGTGCCATGAGCAGGGCGTCGCGTTCGTAGGATGAGGGGAAGTCGAGGCCGATCAGGGCGCGGCCGATGCGTTCGCCGGACTGGCGGTAGTTGAAGTAGCAGAGGTTGGCGTTTCCCTGGACGCGGAGGGCGAGGAAGTCGTGGAGTGCGCCGGAGCGTTCGTAGAAGTCGAGGCGGAGGAAGGCGGGGTGGGAGAGCAGGTCGGTTCTGAGCGGGATGGCGCGGAATGAGACGTCGACGGCTCCGGTCATGTCCTTCCATTGGAAGCCGGCGGCTTCGAGTTTGGCGGGGACGTGCTGGAGGATGTCCGGGGTTTCGGCCTTGAGGGTGAAGACGGGCCAGGCGTCGGTGGCGTGGGTTTTGCCGTATTGGAAGTCGGCGATGTCGAGGCCGGCGAAGCAGGAGTCGAAGAGTTCGAGCATGGCGCCGGGGCGTTCCGGGATGCGGACGGCGACGGTGCGGTGTGCGGATTCGGGTTCGGTGTCCTGGGCGATGCGGCCGAGGTTGAGGAAGTCGACGTTGGCGCCGGCGAGGACGACGAGGACGCGTTTGCCGTCGAGTTCGTTGCGGTGTTTGAGGACGGCGGCGAGTCCCATGGCGCCGGAGGGTTCGGCGATGCAGCGGAGGCCTTCCCAGAGGGTCCGGATGGCGTGGCCGACTTCGGCGTTGGTGACGGTTTCGACGGAGTCGAGGGTATCGCGACAGATGAGGTATGGCAGGGAGCCGGCTTTTCTGACTGCGGTGCCGTCGCAGAAGATGTCGACGTTTTTGAGTGAGACGGGTTCGCCGGCGTTGATGGCGGCGGCCATGGATGCCTGGTCGCGGCCTTCGACGCCGGTGATGGTGATGTCCGGCCAGTAGGTTTTGAGCCATGTGGAGACGCCGGCGGCGAATCCGCCGCCGCCGATCTGGAGGAATGCGGCGTCGAACGGGCCGTGGCCGGAGAGGACGATTTCGTCGGCGAGGGTTCCCTGGCCGGCCATGACGTGGAGGTCGTCGTAGGCGTGGATGTAGACGGCGCCGGTTTCGGTTTCCTCCTTGCGTGCCGCTTGCATGGCTTCGTCATAGCTGTCGCCGGAGAGGATGATTTCGACGAAGTCTCCGCCGTGCTGGATGACGGCGTTTTGTTTGACCTTCGGGGTTGGGCGGGGCATGTGGATGCGGGCCTTGACGCCGAGGTGTTTGGCGGCGAGGGCGACGCCCTGGGCGTGGTTGCCGGCGGATGCGGTGACGACGCCGCGCGAGCGTTCACCGGGGGTGAGGGTGGACATGCGGTTGCATGCGCCGCGCCATTTGTAGGATTTGACGGCGGAGAGGTCTTCGCGTTTGATCCAGATTTCGGGTCCCGGGCCGGGGAGTTTGAGGCGTTCGAGCGGGGTTTGGGTGCCGAAGCGGTAGACGCGTTCGCGGGCGAGGAGGATTTCCTGGCGGAGCTGGCGGTCGAGCGGCAGGTTGTCGCGTTCCATGGGGGTATCCAGCCATAGGATGGCGGATGGTGACGAGCATGGAGTTGCCGGCGGCGGTGGGGAAATCCGGGATTTCGGGTGTGGTTGGCGCTGGGGTGGGGTGGTTCCGGGGGAGCGCCGGTTTCCGGGTTGGGCCGGTGGTGGATTGCGGGTTGAGCCGCTGTGGTGGTGGGGAGTTTCCCGTGGCGGGTGATCCGGTGATCAGCTGGCGAGGGAGTGGACGATCTGGAGGTCCTTGGGGACGGTGATGAGGAACTTGGTTTCGCGCCCGGGGACGGAGGTGACGGTGATGGTTCCGCCGTGGGCTTCGATGGCGCGCTTGACGATCGAGAGGCCGAGTCCGGTGCCCTTGATTTCGCGTTGGGAGTGGTGTTTTTCGACCCGATAGAAGCGGCGGAAGATGTGTGCGAGGTCGGCGCTCGGGATGCCGATGCCGTTGTCGGCGACCCAGACGCAGTGGCTGTCGCCGTTGTCGGAGTAGCCGATTTCCACGTTGAGTCCGGGATGGGGGTTTTGTTTGAGTGCGTTTTCGACGAGGTTGAAGAGGACCTGGGTCCAGTAGAAGCGGTCGCCGTGGATGACGGGGCCATCTTCGGGGATGGAGAGTTTGATGGTTGCGTCGTTGTTGGAGATGACGGATTCGAGGCGTTCGTGGATGTCGTTGACGCAGGACTGGAGTTTGAAGGGTTCGATTTTGAGGGAGTTTGCCTCGCCGGATTCGAGGCGTGAGATGACGAGCATGTCCTCGACGATTCGGGAGATGCGCTGTGAGTGTTTGCGCATGATGGAGAGGAAGTGGCGGGCGGTATCCGGTTCCTCGAGCATGCCGTCGTCGAGCAGGTTTTCGAGGTAGCCGTTGATGATGGCCATCGGGGTGCGGAGTTCGTGGGATGCGTTGGCGACGAAGTCCTTGCGGATTTGTTCGGTTTGGTGTTCGGCGGTGATGTCGCGGATGACGACGCGGGTGATGGTTTGGGTGCCGTCGGCGGATGGGAGGCGAGCGGCGTCGATGATCCAGGCGTTGATGCCGCGGGTTTCGGCATCGCCGCGGGGCGAGCTTTGCTGAGGCAGGACGATGCGGGACTGGATGGCTTCGCCGGATTCGAGGCAGTGGAGCAGGGAGTCGGTGAGGCGGGGGTCGATGAAGGCCTCGCGGACGGGGCGGTCGAGCAGTTCCCGTTTGCCGAAGAGTTCGTGTGCGGCGGCGTTGGCGAAGCGGATGCGGCCGCTGCTGTTGACCAGCATGAACGGGTCGCCGAGTGCGTCGAGCAGGCGGTCGCGTTCCTGGCGGGCGCGGAAGAGTTCCTGGTCGAACCTTGTTTTGAGTCCTTGGATTTCCATTTCGGATTCCCTGAGCAGCCGGCGGTGGTGGAGTTCCCGTGCGTAGAGGACGACGGCGGCCGCAGCGGCGGTGATGGCGACTTCGATGATCATTCCTGGGGTTTGGCGAGGCGGTAGCCGACACCGCGCACGGTTTCGATCCAGGCGCCATGCGGGGTGATTTTCTGTCGCAGGCGTTTCATGTGGGTATCGAGCGTGCGGCTGTGGGCGGCGTCGCTGTATCCCCAGATGGTGCGGAGGAGTTCGTTGCGGTCCTGCGCCTTGCCGAAGCGTTCGCAGAGGAAGAGCATGAGTTTGAACTCGGTGTTGGTGAGTTCGGCGGGTTCGCCGTCGAGGTAGAACTTGAGGGCGTTTTTATCGAAACGGAAGGGGCCGCAGGTGAAGTCGACCATGCCCGGGGGGGCTTCGGAGCGTTTGAGGATGGCCTGGATGCGGAGCAGGAGTTCCTTGGGGCTGAAGGGTTTGGTGAGGTAGTCGTCGGCGCCGGCTTCGAGTCCCTGGATGCGGTCTTCGGTCTGGGCGCGGGCGGTGAGCATGATCACCGGGATATCGACGGTGCGGGAGTCGCGGCGGAGTTCGCGGAACACGGCGTATCCGTCGCGGCCGGGGAGCATGAGGTCGAGGACGATGAGGTCCGGACGTTCCTTGAGGGCGATGTTTGATCCTTCGATCCCATCGTAGGCGGCCATCACCTCATATCCCGCCCGCTTCAGGTTGAAGCCGATGAGGTCGGCGATATCCTGTTCGTCCTCTACGATTAGAATGCGTTGCATTGCGAGCAAGCTAGGCGGGCGGATGGTGCCCGTGAATGGTGCCAATGTGACGTTTTGGTCACAATCAGAGGAGGTCCTTGCTGACGATGGTGCCCGGGGTGGTGGTGCGGGCGATGCCGATTTTCACGCCGGCGGAGATGGAGGTATTGACGCCGGTGCGGACGCCGTCGCCGAGGATGGCGCCGAGTTTGATGCGGCCGGTATTGACGGGTGTGCCCTTGATCATGGAGATGTGGTGGCGGCCGTCGTGGCGGTGGTTTTCGGTGCAGGTGCCGGCGCCGAGGGTGACGTGGGTTCCGATGATCGAGTCCCCGACATAGCATTGGCGGGAGATGTAGGAGTTGTTGTAGATGATCGAGTTTTTGACTTCGGCGCCGTTGCCGACGAAGCAGTTCGAGCCGATGCTGGTGGCGCCGCGGATGAGGGCGTTGGGGCCGATTTGTGAATTCTGGCCGATGAGGACCGGGCCGTCGATGACGGTTCCGGGGTGGATGATCGAGCCGTTGCCGAGGCGGATGGTGCCGTTGAGGGTGGCGAGTTTGCTGACTTCGCCGAGCAGCGAGGTTTCATCCATGAGGCGGAGGACCTCTTCGTTCATGCGGAGCAGGTCCCAGGGGTAGGTGATGGGGAAGCAGTCAGCGTCGGTGATGATTTGTTCGGCGCATTGTTCGGGGGTGTCGGCGCCTTTCCAGGCGAGCACGTTGTTGTCGGCATCGAGCAGGCGGACCGAGCCGTCGGTGCGGCCGAGCAGGAGCAGGGCGCCGAGTTCGATCCAGTTGTCGATCGGGATGCGGATGGTGCGTGGCAGGGCGTCCTTGGGTTCGACGAGGTCGAAGCCGGCCCGGCGCAGGTCCGCGCAGAGCAGTTCGCGCATGGGGACGTTGGCAATCAGGCAGGCGCCGAGATCTCGATTGGAAGTGAGAGGTGAGCAGTATGCCGGGAAACGAGGGGGTAAAATGGTCGCTTGCATAGTTTTCCGATAGTCCAACACGAAGGTCGCGTGGATTCACGAAAAATAGAAGGTTTTTCGGGCAAACGGGGCAAAAAAAGCGAGCTTGCCGGGTCGTCAGGAAACTGCGTGGCGGGAATGCCAGTCGGCGTAGACGGCGGGGGAGATTTCGGAGGGTTTGATTTCCGAGCGGCCGCCCCAGAAGACGTTGGTGTATGAGACGGGGATGGAGCAGGCTTCGAGGTGGCAGTCGATGGCGGCCTTGTGTTGGAGGACGGTGTCTTTTTCGGTGCCGTGGACGACGCCCATGATGTTGACGTTGCCGAACTGTGGGCCGCCTTCGCGCCAGTAGGCGTGGGTCATGCAGTGGTGGCGTCCGACTTCGCCGCCGGCCTGTTGTTCCATGCCTTTGGGGACGGCCCAGTGGAAGAGGCCGTTGAAGCGGGTGACGCGCTGGCCGGTGGAGGAGGGTTTTACGTGTTCAAGGAAAGTGGAGAAACGTCCGATAACACGTTTGTCGTTAAGGGTTTCTGCTACTTCGAAGAAACGTTCGATTGAAGCGCCAGCTGTTTGCGCTCGCTTGAGCCATGGGTTGGGACAGATTTCCTCGAGTGTGAGTTCTTCCTTGAGGGCGAGGAGGACGTTCCATTCTTCTTGAGTGAGGTCGACGGTGGCGGTGGTCATCATGACGGCGGGTTCGTCGACCTTGGCGCCGGGTTCGAGGCCTTTGCGGCGGGTGTGTCCGACGCCGAGGGCGAAGACGCCGTTGGCGGGCATGAGGAGGTATTCGGTGGCGCCGGTGAGGCGCATGAGGGTGGTGGCGTGGTGGTCGAGGGATTCGCCGACGGGGACTTTGAGGGTGGTCCAGAGGCGGTATCCGGATCCGGAGACTTGTCCGTCGGTGGAGCGGATGACGACGTGGCCGGAGAAGGGGTCGTTTTTGGCCATGAAGTCGAAGGCGTCGTTGAGTTTTTCCTCGGGGACTTTCCAGGCGACGAGTGCGCCGTGTGCGAGTTTGGTTGAGAGCAGGGTTTGGCGGACGCGGCGGATGATGCCGGCCTCGGTCATGGCGCGGATGCGTTCGATGACGGTATCGAGGGGGACGCCGGATTGTTCGGCGATGAGGTGGAAGGGTTGGCGCTGGAAGCCGGAGACGAGGTCTTCGGAGATTTCGAGGATGCGGGCGTTGGTGGGGTCGTTGTGTTCGACGGGGATGGTGTGCATGGGCTTCGCCGGATTGAGAGTGGAGCGGATTTCCGAACTTGAGTTCAGGGATTGGTGATGTGGCGTTTGAGGTAGTCGAGGGCTTGATCGCGTGCAAGGATTCTTCCTTCGAGTTGTTCGGTTTGGATGGATTCGAGGATTTCCTTGAAGCGCGGGCCGGGGTGCATGCCGAGATTGATGAGGTCCCGGCCGTTGACGAGGGGTTTGGGGATGAGGGGTTCGTTGGCGAACTCGTGTTCCTTCTGGAGGAGGAATTCGTAGTTGTCGGTGAAGCCGTTGGAGGATGCGCAGTCGACGCGGTGGAGTTCCATTTCCATGGGGAACTCGGGGGCGGCCATGAAGCGTTTGAGTTTGGCGACGCGCATGTCCTGGACGGCCATGAAGCGCATGTGGCGTGCGACCATGTGGACGGCGGAGTCGATGGTGTGGTTGGGGTAGCGGAGGCGGCGGAGGATTTCTGCGGTCATTTCGGCGCCGACGGCGTCGTGTGAGTTGAAGCGGATGCGGCCGGTATCGTCGACGGTGCGGCAGGGTGGTTTGCCGATGTCGTGGAGGAGGACGGCGAGGCAGAGGTCGAGTGGGGCGTCGGGCTCGATGAGGTCGAGCATGATCATGGTGTGGGTGAAGACGTCGCCTTCGGGGTGCCATTGGGGTGGTTGGTCGCAGCCGATGGTGGCGCGGAGTTCGGGCAGGAAGCGGTCGATGAGGCCGGCTTCGGTGAGGTGTTCGACGCCGGCGCGGCGGCGTGGGGAGGTGAGGATTTTGGAGAATTCGTCGCGGATGCGTTCGGGGGAGATTTTATCCAGCAGGCGGGCGTGGTGGTGGAGGGCGCGGTTGGTTTCCGGTTCGATGGAGAAGTCGAGCACGGTGGCGAAGCGCACGGCGCGGAGGAGGCGGAGTGCGTCTTCGTTGAAGCGCGCGGCGGGATCGCCGATGGCGCGGAGGGTTCGGGATTTGATGTCGGCGAGGCCGTTGACGAAGTCGATGATTTCGCCGGTTTCGGGGTGTTCGAAGAGGCCGTTGACGGTGAAGTCGCGGCGTTGGGCATCGTGTTCCGGGGTGGAGAAGGTGACGGAGTCCGGGCGGCGGCCGTCGTGGTAGGAGCCGTCGGTGCGGAAGGTGGCGATTTCGACGTGGTGGCCGTTGTGTTTGGCGATGACGACGCCGAAGTGTGCGCCGACTTCGTTGGAGCCGGGGAAGAGGCGGGTGACTTGTTGCGGGGTGGCGGAGGTGGCGATGTCGAAGTCCTTGGGTTCGCGCGAGAGCAGGCGGTCGCGGACGCAGCCGCCGGCGAAGTAGGCGGTGTGGCCGGCGGAGATGAGGCGACGGGCGAGTTCGGTAGCGGATTGGCGGGGAGTCATGTTCGGGTGATCGGTGTGGGTCCGCCGAGGCCACGCCCTGACGGGGTGGTCCGGCTGCGCGGTCGGGCGCGGATGGCGGGAGGCGGGTCAGGCAACCGTGCCTTCGTAGATCGAGACGACGCCGAAGGTGAGTGGAGTTGCTTTGGTTGCGGAGTATCCGCAGGACTCGAGGAGGCCGGTCATTTCCGCGCCGGCGGGGAAGGATTCGATGGATCCGCCGAGGTATTCGTAGGCGTCCTTTTCTCCGGTGATGAGTCCGGCGAGTTTGGGCAGGACGTGGTGGAGGTAGAGGCGGTAGGGGGTGCGGAGGATGTTGGTGGGGAGGGAGAAGTCGAGGATGAGGAGGTGTCCGCCGGGGCGGAGGACGCGGCGCATTTCGTTGAGTGCGGCGGGGTAGTCGGCCATGTTGCGGAGGCCGAAGGCGACGGTGACGGCATCGAAGGATGCGTCGGGAAACGGGAGGTTGAGGGCATCCGCGACGATGGTGTTTTCGAGCCCGCGGGATGAGGCGTGGGCGAGCATTTCGGCGCAGAAGTCGGATGCGGTGACCTTGCAGTCGGGGATGCCTTTCTGGATTTCGAGGGCGAGGTCGCCGGTTCCGGATGCGACGTCGAGCAGGTCGGCGGGGTTCCATGCGCGGATGATGCGGGTGACGACTTTGCGCCACCAGATGTCCACGCCGCAGCTGAGCACGTGGTTGGCGAGCACGTAGCGGTCGGCAATTCGGGCGAATGCATCGCGGACGTAGGTGGCGTCGGGCATGGGGGAGAGTTGGCCGGGATGTGCTAGGAATCAAGCAAAGGTGGCAGGACGGGTGCCGGCGGGCCGGGGCTGGCGGGGTGGCCACGGCGGGTTGCCGGGCGGAGCGGCGCTGCCGTGCGGTCGAACCGGGGGGTGGGCGCCCCGAATCGGTCGCCTGCGGGAGGAAATCCGGCCGGTGGATTTTCTGGATTGGATTGCCGGTTTTCGGCCGCCGATCGCGGGAGGCGTGGCGGCCGTGGGGAGGCGTGGATCAGAGTCCAGCTTCGAGTTCGAGGTCGTCGGGGGTGGCGACGGTCTGGTTGCGGAACAAGTTGCGGATCGAGTCGATCGGGACGCAGTGTTTCATGACCATCTGGAGGTCGCCTTTGGGGTTGGTCGGCGCGGCTTTTGCGTTTTTCGATTTTTTGGTGGTTTTGGGGCCGGTGTAGATCGAGTTGGTTGTTGCGACCATGCCGACGACCTGGCCTTTGCTGTTGAAGACCGGTCCGCCGGACGATCCTTTGGCATAGTCTGCGGTGACGCTCATCCAGACGACTTTTTGACCGGCGTTTTTCGAGGAGGGGCGGCGGAGGTAGCGGGCGACCGATCCGCTGGTTCTCATGAAGTAGTTTCCGGATGGGTGGCTGATGATGGTGATGTCGTCGCCGACTTCCGCGGTGGGGCCGACCGGCAGTGCCTGGAGGCCTTCGGCGCGGACGCGGAACACGGCGATATCGGCAGCGGAGTCGATGGCGAGGACCTCGGTGACGGGGAAGCAGCGGCCGTCGCGATCGGAGACGCCCATGGCGGCGCCCTGGGCGTTGAGGAAGACGTGGGCGTTGGTGACCATGAGTCCGTCTGAGCCGAGGCACCATGCGGTGGCGCTGCCGCTGCGGTGCCACTGGTTGCATTTGCCGCAGTTGTAGACGGTGCCGACGAGGTAGACGGATTGGCTCAGGGCGTCATAGCTTGTGGAGGTGACGGCGTCCTCCGCCGGGGGGAGTTCCAGCGGGGATTCAAAGCGGGGTGCCTTGGCGGCGATTTTCTTGAGGTCGTCGGCGGTGGGGATGTTGCCGCCGTCGGCGAGTTCACCGAGGTCGCGGGTGAACTCGTTGATCAGGGCGATGTCGTCGATGACGGGTGGCGATGCGGAGGCGGGAGAGGCTTGGAGCAGGACTAGAAAGGCGATCAGGGTGCGCGGATTCATGCGCGCACCATGGCGTACTTTGGAAGTTTTGCAGCTCCGAATTCTGATTTAGCGATGCCGGCCGGGCCGGGCCGGCGGTGGGGCGTGCGTTGGCCTGAGTCGGGCGATTGCTGGCAGGCTTCGCAGTTGAGCATGGCGTCGATCGAGCTGGCTTGTTTTGCTGCCTCGTGGAAATGGGGGTCAGTGTGGAAATCTTAACTAGATTTCCATCATGTTCCTTCCTTCCAAGCGATTTTGAGGAAAGCCCGCAGCTCGGGAGACAGCTTGGCGTGCGTCTTCGCTTGATTGAGACGGCGTAGTTGTTGGCTCACGTTCGCCGCGCTGCGCATCGACAGTTTTTCGGCGATCCATTCCTGCGACACCGTGGTCTGCTTCCAGAGCAGCTCGGCCAAGGCCAGCTTTCGCGGATCTGATCCTTTTAATGCAGCCAGATCCTTTGCAAGGAGACCCGCCGTTTTCAGTCCCTCTGCCATCCAGCGTTTGGCCTGTTCCTCACTGTGCGTCGTGACCTGTGGTGTCTTTCGATAGGCTCGCGAGGATCTTTTGCGCTCCTTGATCAACTTTTCTGAAAGCTTGCGCAGTTTTTCTGCAAACTCCTGGCTCCCCCAATACCAACCACGCCTCAGATGGCTGCAACGGGCATCCACATCCTCTGGAATCAATGGTATCCCGCACTTCTTGATCTTCTCCTCCACCGCGCGGCGGTCCAAGCGCTCCACCATCCGCCGTCGTCCTGCCACGGTGTCGGGGAGGTCGAATCGTTTCATCCCATCCTCCGCGGCCAACCATTTCGGCCGTTTGCCGGGCGGTAGGGCCCAGCCACCCGCCACGCTGCTCCACGGATAGTCCAGGACACTTTGTCCCCTCTTCGGCAGGACCAACCGCGCACGGACTGGATTGAGGTGAATGTAGTCCGAGAGCGTCCGGTAGTGATAGGAGTCCGCGCCCTCCACCAGTACCGCTTTGTAACGGTCGCCAAACAGTCGGCCCCAAGCCATGTGCCGGACGTTGTAGCGTCGGGTGACCGTGTTCTGCAGCCAGCTCATGCCGGCGACCAGATTCGCTTCCGGTGTCTCGATGAAGAGGTGGTAGTGGTTTCCCATGAGCACCCAGGCATGCACACGCCAACCGGTCATCCCGCAGGCCTCGGACAGGGTGGCGAGGAAAAACCGGTGGTCATCGTCGTCATGGAAAATCGTTTCACGCCGGTTGCCACGCGCCATCACATGGTAAAAGGCACCAGGAAATTCGATTCGGAGACTTCGAGGCATGCTGAGAAGATAGGGGAGGGAAGAAGTCTGTCAATATTTGCACACTGACCCCGTTTTCCGCGTTGAATACTAGCTAACCTAGTGCAACGTCAGTGAAATAAACGGCATAGAAACTGCTTTAGTTATTGCATGCCGAAAGCACTTCCGCCCCTGAAAATCAGCCCGTCCCAAATGACGGAACTTCAAAGCCTGAGCCGAAGCCGCACTGGAGCGGGGGCCGTCGCATTGCGCGCCCGAATGATGCTCCAAGCTGCCGAGGGTGAATCAAACCGTCAGATAGGTCTGAGGTTCGGCGTCAAGGCGCATACAGTGGGGACATGGCGTTCCCGGTTTGAATCGAAGGGGTGCGAAGGACTACGTGATCTTCAACGCCCGGGTCGCCCAGCTAAAATTACTCCCGCGCAGAAGCAGAAAATCGTGCATACGGTGTGCAGGAAACCTCCATCCGGCTTGGGTCGTTGGAGCGTGCGCAGTCTTGCAAAGCGCCTTGGCATCAATCGCGACGCGGTTCACAGCACCCTTGTTGAGCATGACCTTCAGCCGCATCGGCTAAGAACATTCAACTTCAGCCCTGATCCACGTTTCGAAGAAAAGCTCTTGGATGTTGTCGGGCTCTACATGACCCCTCCGGAAAACGCGCTGGTGCTCTGTGTGGACGAAAAAACCGGCATTCAGGCTCTGGATCGCACCCAACCAATGCTGCCGCTTAAAGCTGGAAAACCGAGGACGTGGAGCAACGAATATGTGCGCCACGGCACGCGGGCCCTGCTGGCAAGTCTTGATATTTCCACCGGAGAGGTTGTGGCACAAGTCACCCGCGACCGGAAGTCATCGACCTTTCTCCGGTTCCTCGACGAACTGACCTCAAGGTATCAAGAGCAACGATTGTGTGTGGTCATGGACAATCTCAATACGCATACCAACAAGGCAGCGATGGAGTGGTTGGAACGCCATCCACTCGTGAGCTTTCACTACACACCCACCCATGCGTCCTGGGTAAATCTTGTGGAATGCTTCTTCAGCATCCTCACACGAACCGGCCTTCAGCAACAGGTTCACAAATCAGGAAGAGCTTTGGAAAAATTCCTCAAGTCCTTCGTCGAAACATATAATCAGACCTGCGGACCGTTCACATGGACCAAGGGACCAGAAAAGTTGAGCAAGATCATCAAGTTGACTCAAATCGCCCAACAAACCGGCATCGCTTGATATGACCACTACTTCACTGACGATGCAATAGCAGGGTAACAGGAACTCCTCATGTCTCAAGAAATGGATAACAATGCCCGTAAGTCAGGACCCGTCACGGTTCTGCTGATGGGTCAGACCCCGCCGCCGTGGCACGGCCAGGCGGTGGCGACCAAGCTACTCTTCGACCACGACTGGCCGGAGTTCGAGGTCGAGCGTCTGCGCATGGAGTTCAGCGAGGAAATGCAGGAGGTCGGCCGCTTCCAATGGCGCAAGCTCGCCCATCTTTGGGAGCTCATTCGGAAGGCCCGCCGCTACTTGAAGGCCAATCCCGGGACGGTGCTGTTCTATCCGCCGGCCAGTGCGAAGTGGGTTCCCTTCATCCGGGACGTGTTCTTCCTCGGCTGCGTCCGGCGTCTGGCAGGCTCCACGGTGTTCATCTATCACGCGAGCGGACTGCCGGTTTTCGCCAATCAAGGAGCGTTGAGAAAACGCCTGGCCAGGATGATCTACGGCGGCGCCGACATCAGTCTGGAAGTGGCCCAGGAGAAAATCCCGCCGCACGAGGTCTTTTCCGCCAAGAGCTGGCAATGGTGCCCGTGTGCGATCGAGGTCCCCGCGTTTGCCCGGCCGGAGCGCCCGGACGGCCGCCCGTTCACCGCCCTCTTCGTCGGCAGCCTGCAGGAAGGCAAGGGAGTGCTGGAAATCTTCAAAACCGCCGAAATCCTCAAGAATCGTGGAATCGCCGACCGCTTCCGCTTCCGGATCGTCGGCAAGTGGTTTTCCGAGGAGTTTGAAAAAGAAGCGCGCGAACTGCGGAACGCCCTCGGGTTGGAGGACTCCGTCGAACTGGTCGGCCAACTGACCGGAGACGCGAAGTGGGATGCCTACCGCGAGGCGGATGTCTTCTTTTTCCCGACCCACTATGCCTCCGAGGCCACCCCGATCGTCCTCATGGAGGCCCTCGGAATGGGCCTGCCCGTGGTCTCCACACAATGGGCGGGCATCCCCGCCATGCTCGATGGCTGTGAGTCCGCCGTGACCCTGCCAATCCGCTCGCCGGATGCCTATGCCGACGCCCTGCTTGCGATGGCCGAGCGGCCCGGCGATGCCAAAACCGCCGCGACCTCTTCCCTTGCCCATTACCGGGCGCATTTCCTGCCGGAACGCTTCGTCGACCGTGTCGGCAACAGCTGGCAACGCGCGCGCAATGGAGTTTCCGGAGCGATCCGGATCCACACCTATCTCGCCGACCAGAACCCGATGCTGGGAAGAAGCCTCGGCATTTCCCGCATGACCGAAGTCACGCTGGCGGAACTGGCCAAACGCGAGAACACCCGGATCACCGGTGTCTCCTCGAAGTCCTCGCTCCAGATGCCCGGTGCGACCGAACACATCGTCTTTCCCTGGAGCACCCGGCTGCGACCACTGCGCGTTCTCACCGACCATTTGCATCCGTTGTTCGCACGCAACGGGCGGAAACCGGACATGTGGTATTACCCGAAGGGCTTCCTGCCGAGGACTTACCGACTGTGCCGACCGTCGGTCGTGACGATCCACGACACCATCATCCAATACTATGAGGACCACTATCCGAAGTGGCGGTCCGCCGCAGAATACCGCTACTGGGCGAACATGCTGCGCCACACGCTGAGACACGCCGATGCGATCATGACGGTTTCCGAAAGCTCGAGGAAACAGATCGACTCGTTCATGCGCAGGCACCATCTCCCGGAAAAGCCGATTCACGTGACCTACGAACCGTGCATGTATGAATCGCTCCCCCAGCCGGAAAACCCGGAAAAGCAGAACTTCGTCCTCCACCTCGGTTCCAAGGAACCCCACAAACGCACCGCCTGGCTCGTCCGCCAGTGGCTCGACCGGAGCACTTGCGATCCGGACCTGCCGCCCTTGCTCATTGTCGGTTCGGTTCCGGATGAGGTTTCCGGCCTCGCCGCCGACACTCCGCAAATCCAGCTCCTGCCGTTTCTGAAGGATGCCGAACTCCGGGAGAAATTCGGCAGCGCCCGCGCGTTGATATTCCCCTCCGAGATCGAAGGCTTCGGGCTGCCCGCGATCGAGGCCTACTACCTCGGCACCCCGGTTTGCCACACCAAGCACACGTCCATCGAGGAAGTCCTCTCCATCGCCACCCACCGAGGCGGATTTTCCCTCGATGAACCGTCCGACCTGTTCAACGCGCTCGACGACGTGCTCGAGATGCCGGCCTCCGAAATCCGCGACTGCGGGCTGAAATTGAGGGACGCCTACGCCGCCTCACTCGTCGCGGATCGCATCACCCGGGTTTTTGAAAAGGTGAAGCTCAACCCAACGGACTGACATGTCGCGGGAGCCAAGCATCACCGCGTTCGCGCGGCAGTCAGTTGCCGCGCTCCGGGCAATCGTCCGGAACGCGGGAATCCACCCGCAGCACCTCGCCGCGGCCCTCCGCGGCTGGCGGCAATACGCCGGCGACCGGGCGGCCTATCTGGCTGCGGCAAAAACCAGCGGCGACGCCCTTCCATGGGGGCCGGAGCTGCCCATGCTGTTGGAGAAATCCGAGGCGGCCGGCTCAGTCGGTCCCTATTTCCTCCAGGACCAGCGGGTCGCCCGGTGGATTTTCGAAAGCAACCCGGCCCGCCACGTCGATGTGGGATCCAGAATCGACGGTTTCGTCGGCAGTGTCTCCGTGTTCCGGGAAATCGAAGTCATCGACATCCGCCCCCGGCCACGGGAAATTTCCAACGTCCAGTTCCATCAGCTCGATCTGATGAACGAACTGCCCGCCGAGTGGGTGGCCTGCACGGACTCTCTCTCCTGCCTCCACACCATCGAACACTTCGGACTCGGCCGCTACGGCGACCCAATCGATCCGAGCGGCCACATGAAGGGACTCTCGCAGCTCAAGCGCATGGTCAAACCCGGCGGCACACTCTATCTATCAACCCCCATGGGGCCGGAACGGGTCGAGTTCAATGCCCACCGGGTGTTCGCCGCCGACACCATCACCAGCTGGTTCACCGGTGCCTGGAACATCGAACGCTTCGCCATCATCGACGATGACGGCACCTTGCGTGAACCGACCGACTGGTTGAGCGCGGAAAGCAAAAACCATTTCGGCTGCAGCTTGGGAGTCGCCATCGTTGCGGCGAGGAGGATTGTTAATGTTGAATGATAAATTTTGAATATTAAATGAAACGCGGACGAGAAAGGGGATGATGACCGATGAAGCGCGAGAGCTGGATTACTGGCTCCGCCTGACCAGAGATGGCAATGTTCTTTCTCTCGAAGAAATCCAAGCCGCCCAAGATCAGATTCAGGAAATCCGCAAAATCCTGACATCGATTGTGAAAAGCTCTGGTTCCTGACTATTCCCAATTCTACATTCAAAATTCCACATTCAAAATTAGCTCCCCCCGTGATCCGCATCGTCCTTCTCGGCCGCACCGGCAACATCTTGTTCCAATACGCGCTGGGAACGATGCTGGCGCGGAAACACGGCGTGCCGCTGGTGCTCGACGCCTCATGGTATAACTCGGAAGGGTGGTCCGAAATCTCACACCTGCTCCGGCTGCCGCTGGACGCCACGGTCAGCCGCAGGTTCTCCCTCGCGTCCCGCGCCTACCGCAACCTCACCCACGGCAACCATTTCTGGCAGTTCCTCAACGTCCCATTCCTGCGCGAACCGACCGACGACCAATCATTCAACCCGGAATTCGCCGACGCACCCGCCGATTGCGTGCTGTTCGGTTATTTCCAGACCCCGCGCTATTTCGAGCCGATCGCCGGTTCCTTAAGAAAGGAAATCGCCGGACTCCTCGAGCAGGTGCCGCTCCAATCGCCCGCCGGCCTGCAGTCGCGACTCGCCGCGCCCACCTCGGTCGCCGTCCACGTCAGGAGAACCGACTACCTGGTTCACCCCGCACTCCAAGTCTGCGATTCCGCCTACTACCGCCAGTCCATCCAGCACATGCGCGCGCTCGTCCCCGGTGCGCGCTTTTTCATTTTCTCCGACGACCCCGATTGGTGCCGGCGGCAGTTCGCCGGCGACGACACCGAGGTGGTCGACTCGGGACCGGCGGCCGCCAATCCCCTCCACGACCTCCGGTTGATGGGCATGGCGTCCCATCACATCATCGCCAACAGCTCCTACTCATGGTGGGCGGCATGGCTGGCGCAGCGGCCCGGCCACCACGTGATCATGCCGGAGCGCTGGATCGCCGACGACTCCATCAACGCGCCGATCGCTGAAAAACGCTGGTAACCGCATGCGGTCTGGACCAGACCGTGCTTCCGCATTCACCCACCATGTTGCTCTCCGTCCTCGTCCCCGTCTTCAACGAAGAAGCGCTCGTCGGCCAACTCCTCGACCGCGTCGCCGGCCTGCAGCTTCCGGATGATCTGACCATCGAGATCATCGTCGTCGATGACGGCTCCAGCGACCGTTCGGCGGAGGCCGTGCGGGAATTCATCGCACGTCATCCCGGCCGCCCGTTCCACCTGATCCGGCACCAGCGGAATCACGGCAAAGGCGACGCCGTCCGAACCGCGATGCAGGCCGCCAAGGGCGAAATCTGGATTATCCAGGACGCCGACCTTGAATACGATCCGGCGGACATTCCCAGAGTGGCCGAACCCATCATCCGGGGCCGGGAACAAGTGGTCTACGGATCGCGGATCCTGCGGGAAAAGGAACTCGGACGCTCCGGCGTGCTCGGTCTGGTCACCGGCAAGCACCCGCATTCCTACGTGCTCGCCTACCTCGGCGGAGTGGCCGTCACCAAATGGGTCAACCTGCTCACCGGCGCCGCACTCACCGACGAACCGACCTGTTATAAATGCTTTCACCGGTCCGCGATGAAGAACATCGAAATCGAAAACCACGACTTCGCCTGGGAACCGGAGGTCACCATGAAACTCCTCACCGCCGGCATCAGGATCGCCGAAATCCCCGTGGACTACCACCCGCGAAAAAACGAGGACGGCAAAAAAATCAACTGGAAGGACGGCATCAAAGCCCTCTGGACAGTTTGGAAATTCAGGTAGCGCGCTCTCGCCGAGACAGCACGCATCTGCGGGGCCGATGATCCCGCCCATGATCCGCCGTCCCGTCATCGTTTTGCATCAGACTTGCGCGTTCCAACCTCATGCGGTCTGAGCCAGACCGCGCTACCCGTTCCGCGTTCCCTCTCTTCGGTAGCGCGGTCTCGCCGAGACCGCACGTGCCTGCGCGGCCGATGATCCCGCCCATGATCCGTCGTCCCGTCATCGTTTCCCACCAGGCTTTCGCGTTCCAACCTCATGCGGTCTGAGCCAGACCGCGCTACCTGCTTTCTCGACAAATGAACTTTCGCAGGGAACGTCTACCACACGATCCTCCCATGTGGATCGACCCGACACAGGAAGCGTTCTTTATCACGATCAACTGCGTGCCTCGCGGAACCAATCAACTCGCATACAATCCGATTTGGAAGGCGATCCTTGAAACGATTGAGTTCCGAGAACAGCGCGGAGAGTGGAAATGGCGACTGCTGCTTGCCATGCCGGACCATCTCCATGGAATCGTCACCTTTCCCAATTCCTTTCACATGAAGACCTCAGTCGCTGCATGGAAACGCTGGCTGGCAAAAACTCAGCCGATCCACTGGCAACGCGACTTCTTTGACCACCGCTTGCGCGACCTCGATTCCGCAATCGAAAAAGCCAATTACATTCGACTGAATCCCGTCCGGGCCGGTTTGGTCGCCCAACCCGAAGATTGGCCATACGTTCGCTAAACCGGTAGCGCGCTCTCGCCGAGACCGCACGCATCTGCGGGGCCGATGATCCCGCCCATGATCCGCCGTCCCGTCATCTTTTCCCACCAAGCTTTCGCGTTCCAACCTCATGCGGTCTGAGCCAGACCGCGCTACCCGTTCCGACCTTCGACCTTCGACCTTCGACCTTCGACCTTCGACCTTCGACCTTCAACGTTTCCGCCGCATTGCATTTGCGAAAATCCATCTCCCTTGCCGTGATCCTCGCGGTGGTCCTTGCCTGGTTTTCACCATGGTGGGCTGGCGGCAGATTCCTCGCGCCGCTCGACCTGCAGAACCGGATGATGAGCCCGTGGGCCGACGCCGAAAACTCCGGCACATTCGCGAAAAACCATTTTGTGTCCGACGCGGTGGATCAATACCTCGTCTATCATCTCATCGCCGCCCGCGATTTCGAACGCGAGGGGCGGGTCGGCTGGAGTTCGCTCACCTACGGCGGCACCCGTCAGTATGCCAACACCATGGCGTTGTATGACGACTGGACGATGCATCTCCACCGCTGGTTCGACTTCAAAACCGCCTGGCATCTCGGACTGCTCGGCCAGATGGCAGCCGCCGCGCTGGGCATGTATGTTTTCCTCACCCGGCGCGGAGCCGGAGAAATCTGGGCGGTCTGCGGCGCCCTGCTGTGGGCGGCCAATTCACAATTCGCGACATGGATCTACCACCGCTGGACCCTGGGGTCATTCTGTTGGGTGCCATGGATCCTCTGGGCCATCGACGGAGCCGACCGGGGAAACCACCGGGCTCGTTTTCTGGTTCCGTTGTTCATCGCGCTTTCGTTCCTCGGCGGCACGCTGCAGCATGCCGCTCTGGTGGTGCTCGTGGTGCTCGCCGCATGGGCTGAAAAATCGTGGTCGGCACGCGGCAGCCGGCCACTCGTTCGATCCCAAGCGGCCATCCTCGGCCGTTTTTCGGCGTGGGGGCTGCTGGGCTCCGGGCTTGCCGCATTCATGCTCATCCCCTGTGCCGCCGCGTTTTTCGAGAGCAACGCTCTCGGCCTCCACATCGGCACCCACGGCCATGCCTCCGGCTGGTATCCGGGCGGCCCGCTGCAACCGCTCTTCAACTTCGCCTCATACCCGCTGCACCTCTTCCCCTCGCTGCTCGGCGCGTGCGACTCGCTGGACGTGCTCAAGCTGTTCAAGAGCGAATTGTTCTACATCGCGTTCTTCGGATCGGTCCCGATGCTCATCGCCGGCATCGCCATGTTCCGCAAAAAGACGCCGCTGCTCGCCCGGGTCCTCGTGCTGACCGGCCTCCTCCTTCCCCTCACACCGCTGGTGCGCGTCCTCTATCAGCGCCTGCTCCTGCTCTTCATCCTCGGCGGAATTTTCGCCTTCGTCCACTTCATGACCCGCTCCAGCGACCGGACGAAGATCACCCTCGCCAAATGGCTGGCGATCACCGCCGGCTCGGCCAGCCTGCTCTGGCTCGCCGTGAGTGTCGCGCTCGCGCAGCCGCAGATCGCCTCCCCCCTTCACCAGCACGCGCTCGCTGCGGCCGGCGGCGGCGGGTCGTTCGGGTTCTATCAGGACTGGGTGGCCCTGAGGGTGGACCGTTTCCTCGCCAACCTGGCGATCTGGAGTCCCGCGCAAGCGCTCCCTCTCGCGTTGCTGTTCACCGGCATTGCCGCGCTCCGGCTCTGCGCCGCCGGCTCTGCGCGGAAACGAACCGCCGGTTCGCTCCTGCTCGCCGCAGCCGCGGTGTGTGACGTCACGCTCTTTGCCGCCAGATGGACCGTCTGGTCCGACGAGCCGTTGTTCGCCGAGACCCCCGAAACCCGGATCCTGCGGCAGGAAGTCGGCGCCGACGGGCGCACCACCACACTGATTCATCCGACTTCCCACATGGCCCGCACGCCCTTCGTGCCAAACACCCTCGCGGCCTACGGAATCCCCTCGATCCACGGCTACGACAGCATCGTGCCGGACGGCATGCTGCTCCCGTTCGAAACACCCGACGACGCGCGCCGGCTCGGCAGGCTGGCCGTCAGCCACCTCGTCACCTGGCACGGCAACCCGAATGTGCCCGCCCCCTGGCGCAAGGTCTGGACCAGCGCGAAAATGGACCTCTATCAGAACCCGCTGGCGGCCCCCCGCTACGCCGGATTCTCCCGGGCCGACCAGTTGGAGAACTTCCACAATGGCGCAGCGTTCGACGGCACCCGTCTGACCGAAACGCGGCATCTCGAAAACCAGCGGCAACTCGAAATCCCGCCCGGAATTTCCCACGTCAGGGTGGCCGAAAACGCACTATCCGGATGGCAATACCGGATCACCGGCACCCGCTCGCCATGGCAGGAGGTCGGACGCGGGCCGGACTCGTGCATGGAAATCAAAGTCGGTGAATCACCGGACGCCCGACAACTCGAATTGCGCTACGCACCGCCACTACGCACCGCCGGACTGGCGGTCTCCGGCGGCTCGCTCGCATGCCTCGCGCTTGCCGCTTTCGTCATGCCCGCGCTTCGCGATCGCAAATCGCGCCACCGTCCGGCACACTCCGGCGCGAGCCGCCAATCACCCGCTCCCGAAGATCCGCCGACATGAAACGACCCCTCGCCCATCGCATCATCGACCGCATCTGGTCTGAGGCGGGAGACCGGCTGCAAGACCCGGTCCGCCCCCCGGAAGCCTCCGGCGATCCATCCGAAGTCTCCAGCGTTTCATCGACCATGGAGTGGCCGCGGGCCTGCGCGGCACTCGCCGCCGGCACCTGGACCAGCCACGGGTTCCGCCGTCGCAAGTCGGTCAGGCAGGTGGTCGAAACCCTGGCACCATCCGACGGCAGACATTTCGCCAAGTGGATTGCATCCCACCACCCGGAGTTTCTCAACGATCCCCGCGTCCGGGCCGCCAACGATTGGGGTGATCCCATCCAGGCACCGTCCCGGGTCTTGGGAACCACCCGGGCATGGAGCCCGACCTCGCTGCGCTACCTCGCCCACGCACTCTGGCTCGTCGATTCCGGATTCATCCACGCCGGTGGCACGGCCGTCGAAATCGGCGTCGGCTTCGGCGGATTGAGCGCCATGCTGGCCATCTGCCACGGAGTATCCACCGCCATGGTCGACCTGCAGGAAGTCGAGCGCGCCGCCGCCCTGCAAATGGCCGAACTCGAGCTGGCAGCTCACGCCAAACCAAACAAACTCCCGGAAGCCGACTTCTGCCTCATCTCCAACTACGCATTCACCGAACTCCCGAGCGAACTGCAGGATGCCTACATCGACCGCTACCTCCGCCATGCGCAAAGCGGCGTCATCCTCAGCAACGCCCGTGTGTTTTCCGGCAGAATCGGCGGCCGCTCCGACGAGCAACTCGTCGGGATCCTGCAAGCCGCGGGAGTCCCCGCGGAAATCGGCCGGAATCCCGCCATTCTCGGACCCGCCGACCGCAGCTGCGGTGTCAGCCTGATCCACTGGAACCACGCACACTCATGACCGACATGAATTTCGAACAACTGGCCCGCGAGTGGCTGCCGCCGAAACTCGCCTGGCGGGTATCCCGAAAGGCAAGGGAACGCCGGGAGCTCCAAACGTTTCGCTCGTTCTATCAAGAATTCCTGCGCGATGGAGACCTTTGCTTCGACGTCGGCGCAAACCTCGGCAACCGGACCCGCGCCTTCCGCGCAATCGGCTGCAAGGTGGTGGCCGTGGAACCCCAATCCGCATGCTTTGACCGCCTCAGCCGCGAGTTCGGAGCGGATGACAGGGTCGTCCTCGAACGACTCGCCCTGGGGCGCGAACCCGGCAGCGCCGAAATGCAGGTCGCCTCCAACCACGTGCTTTCGTCACTATCGGACACCTTCGTCAAGCGCACCACCGAATCCGGACGCTTCGCCTCGGCCCGCTGGAATCGCGTTGAAAAAGTCGAAATATCAACGCTGGATCACCTGATCGAACGCCACGGCACGCCGGCCTTCATCAAGATCGATGTGGAGGGCTTTGAGTCGGAAGTCATCGCCGGACTCACGCATCCCGTGAACGCACTGTCCATCGAATGGGTTCCGGAATTTCCCGAAAACGCCGAAGCCTGCGTCCGCCATCTCGAACAACTCGGCTCCTATGAATTCAACATCAGCTGGGGCGAAAGCATGAGTTTCAGCAAACCCGATTGGAGAACCCCGGCATCCATGCTTCGTGTGATCGATGAGTTTCGTGGCGAAAGCCAGCTCTTCGGCGACATCTACGCCCGCCTTAAACCATAACCTGGATTTCCCGCCCCATGTCCGTGCAACTCACCCATCCGTCCTCCCCCGCCGATCCCCGGGCCGAGGCCATGCTCCCCGCCGTCGGCGGCTTTCCGGCATCAGACAAACCCTTGTTCCTCGCCGGCTACAGCGAACTGTGCCGCGTCGACCTCTCCGGCAAACGCGCGCTGGAAATCTGTGGAGGCTTCGGCAAACTGGCGGGACTGCTGGCCGAAACCTTCCCCAAGGCGGAAGTCACGGGGCTCGACCTCTACGCCGCCTCCGGCCCCGAAATCGAGGATCGCCTGGCCCGCCTGCCGGGCCTCTCGTATGTCGCCGGGGACGCGTTCGACCTCACCGCCTACCCGGATGATTCGTTCGACCTCGTGTTCGGCCAGGCCGCCCTGCACCACCTCGCCCACAACCCCAATGGACTGGCAGAAGGCGTGGCGCGCGTGCTCAAACCCGGCGGCCGCTTCATTTTCATCTTCGAACCGATGGGCCACAACCTGCTGGTCGCCGCAATCCGCGCGGTGCGCATGGCCAAACACGAACTGGGAGATGAAAGCAATTTGTATCTCTCGCAGTTCGAGCAGATGGCCGGGTATTTCAGTTCCTGTGAAGTGCAGATGTTCAATTTCCTCGGCTATCCGATGAAGGCGTTCTCCGACCGCCTCCAGGTGGTTTCCGATGGCATTCAAAAACTCGATGCGTTCCTCTTCCGCAGTTTTCCGGCGCTCCTCCGCTACGGCGCCAACTGCAACCTGATCCTCACCAAATGAGAATGCATGCGGCTCCTTCCATGGTGGTGCGGTCTCGCTGAGACCGCACCCGCCTGCGAGGCCGATGCATCGCCTCATGATCCGCCGTCCCATCATCGTTTCTATCCTAACATTCGCCTTTCCATTCGCATGCGGTCTGAGCCAGACCGCGCTACCATCTTCCGCATCTTCGGTGGGGCGCTCTCGCTGAGACCTCACGCGCCTGCGGGGCCGCATTCCAGATTTTCAGTTTCCAGTATTTCAGGTTTTTTCTTCAAATGCGTTGGTTCACCTGCACTCCGGTCGCGTTTGGCGGCGGCCCGGATTTCTTTGCCCGGGACAGCGGCTTGTTGTGCCGCGGGTTCCAGGAACTCGGCATCGAATCCCGCGCCGTGATGCCCGGCGACCCCACGCCGGATGACGAAAGCGACCTGATCCGCACGCCCTATCCGAATCTCGAATCGCCGGAGTGGTGGAAAAGCCACGACCTCGACGGAGTGGTCCTCTACGCCTGGGGCAGCCCGGGATTCCGCAGGGTGGCCGCCGCGATCCACCACGCCGGAATCCGCCTGGTGCTCAATCAGGACAACGGCGGCCTGGTCAGCCCGCTCGCCGGTTTCCTCCCGTGGCTCGAAGAACAATGGATCCTATCAGGCAGCGGACGCGGGGTTCCCGCCCTGCTTCGCTTCGCCGGACTCACCCTGCGGGGGCTCGGCCCCGGCCTGCTGCGCACCGACCCGCTGCGCCGCGCCCACCTGCGCCACGGCGATGTGATCGCCTGCGTCTCGCCAAAGGCCGCCGCCTGCTACCGCAGACTCTGCCGGTTCTATGGCGGCCGCGGAATGGCGGAACGGGTCAAGGTCATCCCCCACTCCGTCGAACCCCTCTTCCGCTTCCAAAACGGCGGAAAGTCAAAACGGATCGTTTGCGTCGGACGTTGGGACGACTTTGTCCAGAAGCGGCCCGACCGCCTCGCCACTGTCCTCGGGGGACTGCTGGAGGAGGATCCGTCCGTTACGATATCGATCGTAGGAAAACCGTCGCTGCCGCTCCGCGACTGGCACCAGGCCTTGCCGGCGCCAGTGAAACAACGCTGCGAACTACACGGCCCGTTGGACCGCAAATCCCTCGCCGCGCTGCTCCATGACTCCTGGGTTTTCTACAGCCCCTCCGCCTACGAGAGCTTCGGCATCGCCGCGGCGGAGGCTCTTTGTTCGGGCTGCTCGGTGGTTGCCGGACGGTCGGTGTCGATGGCGAGTTTCGAGTGGTTTGTCTCTGAGGATTCCGGCACGCTAGCCGACGGCCCGTCAACACAATCCCATCTCGCCGCACTCCGCAGCGAACTCCGGGCATGGGAAAACAAACAGCGGCAACCGGAGCAAATCGCCGCTGTCTGGGGGGCCCGGCTGCACGCCCGCGAGGTCGCGGCGGCCGTGCTCGCCGAATTCGACGCAAGCCCCGGCTCCTGATCCGCCACCACCCGCTTTCCCGCCAAACATCACCGCCGGTTCATGGATTTCACCATCATCACTCCCAGCTTCAATTACGGCAACTTCCTCGCCGACTGCCTGGAAAGCGTGGCGTCACAACAAGACGCCAGCGTCCAACATCTCGTGATCGACGGAGGCTCCACCGACAACAGCCGGCAAGTCGCCGCAGGATTTCCCCATGCGGACTGGCGGCAGGAACCGGATGAGGGCATGTCGGACGCCATCAACAAGGGCTTCGACCGTGCGAAGGGCGACTGGATCATGTGGCTCAACGCCGATGACCGGCTGAAACCCGGCATCCTCGCCGCCATGAAACCCAAACTCGAGTCCTCCACCGCCGACGTGGTTTACGGCGACTGGGATTTCATCTCAAAATCCGGCGAACACCAGCGCACCGTCACCTGCCCCGGTTGGTCGCGCTTCGTCCACGTCCACCACCATTGCTACATCGGCTCGACTGCCGCCTTCTATCGCAAGGCGACGGTCATCGACGCCGGCTTCCGGCTCAGGAATGACTTCCACTATGTGATGGATGGCGAGTTCTACGCCCGGCTCGATGCCGCGGGACGGCGCTTCGAACATCACCCGGTCATCGTGGCGGATTTCCGCCTGCACGGCGACAACGCATCCCAGCGCCACCTCGGCCGATCCCGTGACATGGAAACCGTTCTCGCTGCGGAAAAACAACACGTCGAAAGCCGGGCCATCCGCCGTGCCTACGGGATCACTCCGTTTGACGACCCGTATCTCAACGGCCTCTCCGACGGCCTCCTCTGGCTCGCCGCCAAAGCCTGGAAGGGGATCCTGAAAACAATGCGTTAGCCAACTGGCCGCACGCGAAGGCAGCACCGTGTGCCCCAGACCGCGCTACCTTTTCCCATCGACGCTGCGACACCTGATTCCAAATGACCGATGATCCCACCATCGCCGCCGTCTTCGCGACCATGAACCGCGCGCAAACGGCGCTCTCCTGTGTCGAGGCGCTCGCCGCCCAGACCCGGCCGCCCGCCCTCGTGGTGGTCGCCGACAACGTCTCCACCGACGACACGGTGGCCCGCCTGAACGCGCTGACAAAGCTTCCCTTTGCCCTCGTCGTCCACACCATGCTGGAAAACGGTGGCAATGCCGGCGGCGTGAGCGACGCCATGGAACTCGCCTTCGACCGCGGCGCCGACGCCGTTTGGATCCTCGACGACGATTCGTGGCCCCGCCCGGATGCCCTCGCGGCCATGCTGGCCAAGCCGCTCGACCCCGACGTCGTCCGCCACCCGCTCCAGATCGACCCGCATACCGGCCGTTTCACCTGGCCGCTCCAGGCACGCGGCGCCGACGGCCAGTGGATGCTCATCGAGCACGCCGAAGACCTCCCGGATGGCGACTTCGTCCCGACCCGGATCAACTGGACCGGCGCGCTGGTCACCCGAAAAGTCCGCGAAACCATCGGCCCGGTCAACGCCGGCCTCTTCATCCGCGGCGAAGACGAGGAATACCCGTGGAGGATCGAACAAGCGGGCTTCACCCAAGAGGCCGCCACCCTCGCAATCATGGAGCACCCCGGCCCGCAAAACATCCGCCAGTGGCATTTCGCCGGCAAATCGCTGTTTTTCGAACAAGGCCTGTCCGATTGGAAACTCTACTACAAAATCCGCAACATGGTGTGGCTGAAACGCCGCCAGTCAGGTGGTTTCGGCGCCCTGACGATGGCTGCGGCCTACGCAGCGGCGGCAGTCCGCTTCGATGGCATCCACCGGCTCCCCCTGGTGCGCGAAGCAGTCTCCGACGGCTGGTACGACCGCCTGGGTAAGTGGAATAAACACCCAGCCTGATTGCCTCCGTCAGGCAAGCGTCGCACGCCTCCGCAACCAGGCGCGCGCCATCCGCACGACCCAAACCGCGAGAACGACGCCAATCGCATCGCCAGCCAGATCCCACACATCCAGCAGATCGAACCCAAACCCGAAAACCAGCTGGGCAAGCTCGATCCCAACCGCAAGGAGCACAGCGGAAATCACCGCCGCCCACTCGCCGACCAAAACCACCATCGCAACGGTGAAGCCGAGCAACAACATCACGTGCAGGACCTGTTTCACCTTACGAAGCACCTTTTTCAGTTTTAAAACAGGACTCCCTTGATCCGGAATTTCTCCGATTGGCGCAACGCTGCCCGCCAGTGGCGGAATATCAACAACCTCCCCAGCCACAACCTCCGCACCACCGGATCCATCCAGCCGGAACTCTGACACGAGCGGTCGTTCCGTTCCCCACGGCCCGGGAATCACGAATTGAATCGCCATCAACATCCATAGCGAGCCTCCCGCCATCGCACGGATCCAGGATGCCGTCCCCATCCATTTCGCCATGATCGTCATCCACGCGAAAAACCCGGCTCCCAACAGCCATTTTCCAACCTTCCAAACGAGTCGCTCCTCGACCTGCCGCATCTCCAGCTCTAGCAACTCGAACGAACCGCTCTTTCCGAGCTGTTCCAGCCGCACCACCGGCACAGCCATGCCGGATGGCACCGACACCACTTGCTCCTCCTCACCGGTCTCCCAGTCTTCCAACAACCCGCTCACCGGGATCTGTTCCACGACTCGGCCATCCGGCTGGCACCACTCGATCACAAACCTGGCCGACTCCCACTCGTGATCCCCACGAACGACGGATCGGGCCTTCATCTTGAATCGAAGGTGCAGCCAGCTCATTTCCGGTGCCCCGGGCACCAGAAACCTCGCGGAAACCGGACCCATCCCCGACCTTCGCTCCACCTGAACCCGGTTCTCACCCTTGAACACCGACACGTCCTCCATCTGCTCCGGTTCGATCCGCAGATCCGCCACCGTCCAGCACCCCTCAGACGCCATTTCAAAACGCCAGTTCCACAGCACCACCAGCGCCACGGACAATGCGGCAAAACCCGCGCATAGAACCGCAAATTTTCGCATCGCTATCTCGAGTTCACCAGATCACCCTCCGTTGGCAACCGGATTCGCTTGAAATCCAATTGAATTATTTCGATTTTTGGAGAATCTCGCACCGCCCCACACACGACCACCTTTCACACAAGAAAATGGCCATCAGCCGAGACGAATCATTCCGCATCCAAGCCCTTCAGATCATCGACGCTCTTCTGGTTTGGCTGTCCTTCTGGCTCGCTTGGGAAATGCGCGACCTGATGCTGATCTGGTTCGGCATGGCCAACGAGGGAGACCCTCAAAGGGAGTCGATCAACTGGGTCCTCTTCATCGCGGTGCCCTTCACTCCGCTGCTGCTTGAAAGATTCGGCTTTTACGACCACATCCGCACCAAGCCGACCCGCATTGCAGTGGTGCAGATCATCAAGGCGCTGCTCTTCATCGTGCTGATGATCAGCTTGTTCGCCGTCTTCGCCAAACTCACGGAAACCCGGCGCCTGGCCCTCGGCATCGGCTTCATCGTTGTCTCCCTGCTGACCTTTTCCCGCGACCGGATCACCCATGTCTGGCTCAAGCGAAAAACCCTCGACGAGAAAGCAAAAGAACGCGTCGTGCTCGCCGGATCCAACCAGGAAACCCATGATCTGCTCGATGAGCTTGATCCGGAAATCACCGACGGCTGGAACGTCATCGAACACTTCAACCTCGACCAACGCCCGGTCGCCGAGCTCTTCTTACTCCTCAAAAATCAATCGGTAGGGCGCGTCGTCTTCGCCGCCAAGGAAACCGGATTCGACAAAGTGGCGCGTGCCGTCGAAGCCTGTGAACTCCAAGGCGTCGAGGCGTGGATCGCGGCTTCATTCATCCGCACCCAGATCGCACGCCCGGTTTTCGACGCCGTCGGCGACAAGCCGATGCTGGTGCTGCGTTCGACTCCGGAACTCTCCTGGAGCCTGCTCTGCAAGGACGTGTTCGATCGAGTCGGCGCCATCACCCTGATCCTGCTTTCCTCACCCTTGTGGCTCGTCGCCGCAATCGGCATTCGCTGGCGCAGCCCCGGTGCACCGGTATTCTTTTGTCAGGAAAGAGCCGGACGTTACGGCAGACCATTCCGCATGTGGAAGTTCCGTACCATGGTCCCCGACGCACCGAAACTGCTCGAGAAAATCAAAAAAGAACAGGGCAACCAGATGGACGGCCCGGTTTTCAAACTCGATAACGACCCCCGCATCTTCCCCTTCGGCGCACTCCTGCGCAAAACCAGCATCGACGAACTCCCGCAACTCATCAACGTGGTCATGGGCGACATGAGCCTCGTCGGCCCCCGCCCTCTGCCAGTTTACGAGGTCGAAGCCTTCTGCGAAATGGCCCACCGACGACGCCTCAGCGTGAAACCGGGCATCACCTGCGAATGGCAGGCCGGAGGAAGAAACAAAATCACCAGCTTCGAGGACTGGGTGGAGATGGACCTCCGCTACATCGATAACTGGTCGCTCTGGCTGGACGTCAAGATCCTCCTGCGGACCGTCCCGGCCGTGCTGTTCGCCAAGGGGGCGAAGTAGTCACCTCGCTGGCGCGGTCCCGCCACGACCGAATGCACGTGCCCGGAAAACCCGCCGCCCCCATGGGGTCGGCGTTTTTCTTTCTCGGCATCGACCTTCATTTCAGCTTTTCAGTCATTCAGCTTTTCAGCATTTACCTCCTGTGCCCATCGTCTCCTCCATTTGCCTGATTCTCGCTCTGGTGGCAGCCACCGTCATCGGCGCGCAGACCCGGTCATGGACCTGGGGGCCCGCCCTCATTCCCCTCGCATTGGCGGCACTCGCCGCGATTCCCACGCTGTGGAGAAAAAGTTGTGCCTACGCCGACTGGAAATCCCAGCTGTGTTGCATACTGGCCGTCGCATGGTTTGCGTGGCGGGCCCTTTCCTCATCGGTCGCCGAGTTCGGTCATGCGGATCTGGTCCTGATCGCCTCCGCCGTCGCCGCCTTTGCCGCCACCAGGACTCTGACCACCACTCCCGCGGCACTCACGACCCTCTCCTGGGGAACCGCCTGCCTGTTGGCCGCCAACCTCACCGTCGCCGCTATCCAAATGCGAAATCCCGGGTATTCGCTCGTCTTCCCCGGCTCCGCAACCGAACACCAGATCACGGGGTTTTTCTCCCACTACAACCCCGCCGCCAGCTTTCTAATCGCAACTTCGACCCTCATCGGCGCCCAAGCCCTGTTCGGCAAACTCCGCCTCTGGGAACGTCTGCTGTGGGGACTGCTGGCGATCGCCGGGCTGCTCACCATCATCCCCTCCGGTTCCCGGGGCGGCATCTTCGGTGCAGCCGTCTCCGGCGGCATCCTGATCATCCTCGCTTTGGTCCATGGCAAACGCACTCAAGCCAAATGGTTCGGCCCGGCAGTCATCGCATTCCCCGTCGTCCTGATCCTCGTCGGCCTCTTTCTCGCATACGGCTGGCACAGCGCCCAAACCGCCAGAGGGATGGACGCTTCACTCGCGAAAATTTTCGACAACAGTCCGCGCCTCAGCATGCTGGGAATCGCCATCGCCTGCGTTTTCACCCATCCGGTCTCAGGAGGCGGTGCACGCAGTTTCAGCTGGGAATCCTTCCACTTCACCGATGCCGCAACGCACGGAGAACTCAGCATGCGAAAACCCGAGTTCGTGCACAACGAATTCCTCCAGACAGCCACTGACTACGGAATCGTCGGCGCCGCCCTCCTGCTCGCCGTTCTGCTCGCGTGTGTCGCCCGCTCCATCTTCCACATCTCGTTTGACGAACAACACGGCAGCTCCGGCGACAAGCTCGATGCATGGAGAATCGGAGCCGCAGCCGCACTGGCAGGCATCCTCGCACAGTCATGTTTCAGCTTCGTGTTCCATCTGCTGCCAATCGCGATCCTGCTCGGAATCCTGCTCGGGGTGTTATCGACTCCCGGCCAGGAAACCCGCTCGTGGAAAACAACTGGCGTGGCGCTCCAGGCCACCTTCCTGCTGATCGCGTGTTGCGCCGTGCTGCTCCCGGCGGGAGCGATTGCCAGCCGCCTTTCATTTTCACTCTGGCCTGTCTATTTCGGAAAACCCGGCACGCTTTCCAGAGAATCCAAAATCGACCGACTGTCCGACGCACTTCTCATCGCGCCCACGGCAGAGTTCCACATGCGGCGCGCAACCATCCTACGGTCTGACGATGGCATCGACACCGAAAAACCGGCATCCGCAGACGACCTTTCACGCGCAGTGGATGACTACGCCGCCGCCGCACGACTCCACCCATTCGACCCCACCCCGCGAATCAACCGCGCCAACCTCCTGAGCGCACTCGGCCGCACGCACGAAGCGGAAACCGATTACCAAACAGCCATTCAACTTCAGGGCGGCATGGAATCCGCGTTTCAGGGGCACCTGCAATACTCGCTGCATTTTGCCAGAAAAGGCGACCGGCAATTGCGCGAAAACCATCCCTCCAAAGCCGTCGACTCCTACACATCCGCCGTGGACCAAATCGGAAAATCCGAGGAAAAAATGCACTGGTTCATCCGGGACATGCGCCTGACCAAAATCCGCCACTACGAAGGCCTCGGAATCGCCAAAGAGCAGGCCGGAGACATTTCTGGAGCACTGGAAGTTTACGAATCCGCCGCATCATTTCCACTCGGCCGGCGTCTCTACTACCGGGCTGCCCTCACCTACGGCCGGATGGCCCGCGAAGCGTGGAGCAACCGGAAACCCGGCCAGGCCCTGGCCTTGTTCATCATGGCCGAAACGCAAATTCGCAAAGTCCGCCGCGACCTGCCAGAGGGCGTCACCCTCGAACAGAAAAAAGAATACCGAGCCCACCTCATTCGCACCATCAAGTTCCTCAAAGGCGCCAGGATCACCCCTGCGGAACTGACCGATTGAGCCCCCGCGACCACGTTCACTTCACCTGCTTCCAGTCAATCTGGTCTTCGGCGAACTGGCGGAGAAACGCCTGCAGCTTCGCGTCCGCTTCTTCCTCGCTGACCTCTTTTTCGATCCACGGCAGCTTGCCATACCACATGGAAACGGAAACGTAGGCCCAGCGCTGGTCCATGCCCCGCAGCAGGCGGTCCTTCATATCGATCAGCGTGCGTTCCAGGTGATCATTGGAAATCCGGTCGTGCCCGATGAAAAAGTAGTAGGTCAGGCTGTCGAAACTCACCGACTCCTCCCCGTTCTCACCGATCCTCACCCGCTGGGTCGACCCCAGCCTCTTGGCTTCGAACTCCCTGCCGTTTGCGAGTTTGAACAACACATCCTTCGATGAGGTGATGTTGTGCCCCTGCGCCGGCATGCAGCGCTCCGGCCGGTGAATCGAATTGTTCAGGTCATGACCGGACAAGACCACCGAAAGGTCCGCGCGGTCCGGAATCAACGATCCCTCGATGCTGATTTCTCCCGGCCTCGGCTTGAGACAAATCGCCTTCGCAAACTCGGTGTCCGGAGTCAGCGTGCCCAACTCTTCCTGACTCGGCGGAATCGACTTGAACGACCAGCCCGACATCACGCCCGGCAGGTTCATCTTCACCGCACTCTCACCGATTTCCCCCGCGCTCGGCAGGAGATAAACCATACTCAGGGTCACTCCCGTGACCACCGGCAATATCCACGCACTCCACTTCATGACTCGGTTCCAAGGGGTTCGGGTTTCTCGGAATTCCCACTGCTGGAAACCACCACACGCCGCAACTCGCGGCGTTTTTCTTTTTTCCACGGCAGCCCGCCTTCGAGAAGCGAGTGGATCAGCAAAAGCAGCATCAGCGAAAACGGATAAAACAACAGCAACCCGGACCAGTCATGCCAGGATCCGCGCGCCCATTCCGCATTGCCATACTCGGCGATCACGAAAATCGAGACAACCCTCAGCGTGTTGCCGATGATCGCCAGCGGAAAAGCCGCCAGGAAAAGAACCACCCGCTTCCACATCGACAGGTTCGCCACATAGGCCCACGCACCGGAAATCATCAGCAGGGCCATCAGCGAACGAATGCCGCTGCACCCTTTCGCGATCTCCAACGGCTCCCAGCCGCCGGTCGCGGAAGCAATCATGTTTCCCTGCACCACGGTATCCACCCCGAACAACCCTGCCCCGTGATGCGCCATCGAGGTCGCCAGCAACTGCAGATGGGTCGTCGCCTGCTGAAAACTCGGCAGCGGAATCGCCAGCCAGAAAAAGAACAACGGAAAAAACAACTGCTTCGCCACCCGGGTGCCCCACAGATACCACGCACCGCCCCACAACAGGAACGGCAGCGCGCCCATCGCCACCCGTGGCTGCAAGGTCCGGTATCCGGCCGCGTAGCACAAGGCCCCCAGCAACACCACCAGCAACCCCAGCGGCACGCCCTTTGAGACACTCGCCTTCAGGCTCTTGAAGCGGTGCACGATCAGCCCCGCGATCACCAGCGGAAACAACGGACCGTGCTCGTAGTCGTTCTCACCATTCCAGGCCGACAAGATCCACTCAAACGCCGATTGCGAACGGTTCGATCCATACCGGCTCTCGAATCCATAAAACCACACCAACACCAATACCGTTAGTAAAACAGCACCCCACCGGCCGTACTTCGCGGTGTCTCCGCCATCTGTAAGATCCCCGTCGATCGCGGGTTCGGTTGGATTTTCGGGCATCAGCAGTCTCGGTGCGGTAAGGAATTACAAGCAAAGTATTGCCGAGTGCCTCCCGGCTGTCAACAATCCCGCGCCCAACGCACACGTCTCCATGCCGCCACTCAAACTAATCACCGGATCCGCTCACCGCACGCTTGCTGAAAACATCGCTGAAGACATCGGCCAGCCCCTCGCCGACGTTCAAGTCACCGCCTTCCCCGATGGGGAAACCTTCGTCAAAATCGACGAAAACATCCGTGGCGCGGATGTCTTCATCGTCCAGCCCACCTGCCCGCCCACCAACCACAACATCATGGAACTCCTGATCATGGTGGACGCCGCACGCCGCGCCAGCGCCGAGCGCATCACCGCCGTGATCCCGTTCTTCGGCTACGCCCGCCAGGACCGCAAAGACCAACCGCGCGTGCCCATCACCGCGAAACTCGTCGCCAACCTCCTCACCTCCGCAGGCGTCAACCGGGTCCTCACCATGGACCTCCACGCACCGCAGATCCAGGGGTTCTTCGATATCCCCGTCGACCACCTCTACGCCAAATCCGTGCTCATCGGATCCCTCCGCGAACGCCACCCCGACACCAAAAACCTCACCGTCGTCTCACCTGACGTCGGCGGATCCAAAATGGCACGCGCCTACGCCGACGCACTCGGAACCGAGCTCGCCATCGTCGCCAAACACCGCGTCAACGCCACCAACGTCGAAGCCATGAACGTCATCGGCGAAGTCGAGGGCCGCGACGTCCTGCTCGTCGACGACATGACCGAAACCGCCGGCACCCTCATGGCCGCCGCCGACATCCTCCGCAAACACGGCGCCCTCCGCGTCTACGCCGGCGTCTCCCACGCCATCCTTGGAGAACTCGCTCATCAGCGCATCAAGGACTCCGCCATCGAGGAAATCATCACCACCGATTCCGTGCCGCAAGCCGCCGGACCGAAAGTGCAGGTTGTCAGCATCGCCCCGTTGCTCGGAGAAGCCATCCGCCGCATCCACGGCGGCCAGTCAATCACCACCCTGTTCTCGGTTTGAGTCCGGATTTTCCCCGGTTTTCAAGGAAATCCGCTCCAATGCGAACAATTTTTTGACAAGTCGGGCTCCGGCGGATACACAGCCCGCCCCGCGCTGGATTGCCCAATGGTCTCCGCGCCCCGTAACCAACTCCAACGTCGATTCTCGTCATGGCCAAGAAGACATCTCTCAAAGCTGCTCCCCGCGCCCGCACCGGCTCCGGACTCCTCAAGCAAATGCGCCGCGAAGGCTGGCTCCCTTCCGTCATCTACGGACGTGGAACCGAAAGCAAAAACCTCAAGGTTGACGCAAAAACGTTCTCCGAACTCATCTCGCACAGCACCTCCGAGGCAATCGTCGTCAACCTCGACGTCGAAGGCGAAGGCACCAGCCTCGCATTCCTTCAGGCCATCCAGCACGACCCGATCAGCGGCACCGCCCTGCACGCCGACTTCCTCGCCATCGACGAGAAGACCGAGATCCAGGGACAAGTTCCCGCCGTCCTCGTCGGTGAAGCACCCGGCGTGAAAACCGGCGGCGTGATCGAACAATACGTGCACGACATCGAAATCAAGTCGATCCCCGCCAATTTCCCCACCGAAATCGAAATCGACATCACCAAGCTCGAACTTGGCGAATCGCTCCACATCGGCGACGTCTCCTTCCCCGCCGGCGTCAGCCCCACCCAGGGTGATGATGTCGTCATCGTCCACATCGGCCGCGCCGGATCTTCCGACGCCGAAGAGGAAACCGAGGAAGGCGCCGAAACCGAAACCGCCGAAGTCGCTTCCTGACCCCCACGTCACCCACTCTCAGCTTTTCCAAACGCCCGGGACGTGCCACAACACTCCCGGGCGTTTTTGTGCCCTCGTCCATCCACTTTCCCAGCGTCCCAGCCATCCAGTTGTGTCAACCTTCTCCGTCATCGTCGGCCTCGGCAACCCCGGCAAACAGTATGAAAACACCCGCCACAACATCGGCTTCATGCTGCTCGACCTCATCGCGGAAAAATCCGGCGCCAGCTTCCAACCAGCCCCCAAGTGGCAGAGCCACATCGCCAAACTCCCCGGCTCCGGAACCCTCCTCGTCAAACCCCAGACATTCATGAACCTCAGTGGTCGCGCCATCCGCCAGATCACCTCGTTCTACAAGTTCCCACCCGAAACCATCCTCGTCATCTACGACGACGTCGCACTCCCGCTCGGCACTCTCCGCTTCCGCGAAAAAGGCTCCGCCGGCGGACACAACGGAATCAAGTCGACCATCGAACACCTCGGCACCAACGCCTTTCCCCGGCTCAAGATCGGCATCGGCTCCAGCGAACCCGGAAACATGGTCGGTCACGTGCTCGGACGCTTCTCCCCGGACGAAAAACCGGTCGTCGAAAACACGCTTGCAACTGCTCTCGATGCTGTTCAGCTTGCCCTTTCCCAAGGCATCGCTGCGGCGGCGAACCAATATCACACCCGCAACAAACCCCCAGCAAACGCACCCGAAGACAAGCCTCAGCCAGATTGACCCGATCGCCCGCCACACCGGCACCCGGCGCACCAAAGCACCACCAACGATCCCCTCCATCACCCACACCAGCAACCCGTAAAAAGCTGTTCCAAGGAACAGTTTTCTTGCATTCTCTTCCAACCCCACCTACCCTCACCTCTCATGGCCAATCTCAACAAAGTCATGCTGATCGGCAACCTCACCAGGGACCCCGAACTGCGCTACACCCCCAAGGGAACCGCCGTCGCGGAACTCGGCCTCGCCGTCAACCGCACGCGCAAGGACGAATCGGGACAACGCATCGAAGAAACCACATTCGTCGATGTCACCCTCTGGGGAAGTCAGGCGGAAATCGCCCAAAAATACCTCAGCAAAGGCCGCCCCGTCTACATCGAAGGCCGCCTCCAATACGATACCTGGGACGACAAAACCACCGGCCAAAAACGCAGCAAACTGCGCGTCATCGGTGAACAAATGCAGTTTCTCGGCAGCCCCGGCGACCGCAACAGCGGTGGCGGCGGCGGCGGAAACAACGCCCCGCAACAACAGGCCGCGCCCCAACAGCAACGCAGCGCCCCGCCACAAGGCGCCTCCCCGGCACCTCCCGCCGACAACATGGACGACGACGACATCCCATTCTGATTCACCTCAGACACCATCCGGTTTTCACCAGGCGGGTCCGCACGTTCGCGGACCCGCCATTTTTTTGCCCGCCGGAAAAACATCCCGTCATCCGGCGCGGTTTGCCTTGGCGATGGCGCTCGATCCGCTTAACAATTGCCCCACGTGATCGAAGTCCAATATAACCGGGGACTCCACCTTCCGGAACTCGATCTGTGGCTAGATCCCCAGATTGCAAGACCCTTCGCATTCGTGTCCCACGCCCACTCGGACCACTTCGCACGCCACGAGACCATCCTCTGCTCGGAAGTCACCTCCTCGCTCCTCAGGGACCGCTTCTCCCACCCCAGGACCGACTGCCAGTCCCCCGCCTTCCACGTCCCCATCGTTCGTGACGGATTCCGCATCCGCCTCCTGCCCGCCGGACACATCCCCGGCTCCGCGATGATCCACGTCACCCGCACCTCGGACAACGCCAGCCTGCTCTACACCGGCGACTTCAAAACCCGCCGCAGCCGGATCTCGGAAGCCGTCAGCTTCCTCTCCGCGGACACCCTCATCATCGAGTCCACCTTCGGCCTCCCCGCCTACGAGTTTCCCAGCCCGATGGAAGTCGAAGCCGAAGTCCTCCGCTTCATCCACGACTGCTTCGCCGACAACGTCACCCCCGTCCTGCTCGGCTACTCGCTCGGCAAATCCCAGGAAGTCCTCGCCCTGCTCGCCGAAAACGAAATCCCCGCCCTCCTTCACCCGGCCGTCGTCGCCATGACCGCCGCCTGCCGCAGCGCCGGCGTCACCGGACTCCCCCACCCCGTCGAGTTCACCGGCACCGCTGCGCCGGGCCACGTCGTCATCACCCCGCCCCACGCGCTCCGCACCAAGCTCTTCGAGCACCTCGGCCCCCGACGGGCCGCCATGCTCAGTGGCTGGGCCGTGCAACCCGAATCCGGATTCCGCTTTGGCGTCGACTCGATGATCCCGTTCTCCGACCACGCCGACCACCCCGGCCTGCTCGAATGCATCCAGCGCGTCCGCCCGTCCCGCGTCCTCACCGTGCACGGCTACGCCAAGGAGTTCGCCGCCGAACTCCGCAGCCGCGACATCGACGCCTGGTGCGCCTCCGGTGGCGACCAACTCGAACTCCCGATCATCCGCCCCTCGCACAAACCCAGCACCGCCCGCGCCCCCTGGCAAAAACGCGTCGTCTGCCCGCTCGCCGACTTCTCCGACCTCTGCCGCCTGGTCGAAAAAACCGGCAGCCGCGTGGCCAAACTCGAGTTCATCGCCAACTACCTCGCCGGCCTCGAAGACGACGAAAACCTCCGCATCGCCACCCTCTGGCTGACCCGCGAGTTCCTCCCGTCACGCCCCGGAGACTCCAACAACCTGCTCAACACCTCCACCCTCCGCCACGCCCTGCTCGCCATCCCCGGCGCACGCGACGAACGCTTCCGCGAAATCCACCGCAAGCACAAGAACCTCGCCACCGTCGCGAAGCTCTTCCTCACCGACCTCCAACTCCACCCCGAGGCACTCGATATCCCCGGCACCGCGAAATTCGTGCTCGAACTCCGCTACGCCACCGAGTCCATGGACCGCATCCGCGCCCTCACCAGACGCCTGTCCACCCTCCATCCGTCCGAGGGCGAAACCATCGTCAAACTCCTCACCGGCAACCTCAGAACCGCCGCCGACAGCAAACTCGTGCACGAAGCCATCGCCAAGGCATTCCTGGCAAACCCCGACGCACTCCACCACGCGATCCGCATCACACGCGACTCCGGAACCGCCGCCGTGCTCGCCAAACACCACAATCTCGACCAGGCCACCCCGCCCGAAAAACCCGATACCCCGCCGCCCGAACTCTTCGCCACCGCCGAACTCCCGCTCGACTGAGCACCCCGCGGACCCCGGACGTCCCGGCACCCGCATCGCCACGGCCCCAGCCACCCCGCAGCTTTCAGATTGCGCATATCGCTATATGGCATTACACGAAACCGCTGCCCATAACTGGAAATCACCATCAATCCCCGAAACCCATGTTCCTGAAGCAAATCACCGACCCCTCGCTGGCCCAGAACGCCTACTTGATCGGCTGCCAGAAATCCGGCGAAGCCATCCTCATCGACCCCGAACGGGATGTGGACCGCTACCTGGAAATCGCCGCTGAAAACGACCTCAAAATCGTCGCCGTCACCGACACCCACATCCACGCGGACTACCTCAGCGGAACCCGCGAACTGATCGAACACCACGGCGCACACGCCTACATCACCACCGAAGGCGGACCGGACTGGCAGATGAAATGGGCCGCCGGCGCCCCCCGCACCACCGGCATCCGCCACGGCGATTCCATCCAGATCGGCAACATCGAACTCCGGGTCCTGCGGACTCCCGGCCACACCCCGGAGCACGTCAGCTTCCTCGTGACCGACCACGGCGGCGGCGCGGACCAGCCGATCGCCCTGCTCAGTGGCGACTTCATCTTCGTCGGCGACGTCGGCCGTCCCGACCTGCTGGAAAGCGCGGCGGGCATCGAGGGCACGATGGAATCCTCCGCCAAAGCCCTCTACCACAGCCTTCGCGAAACCGGAGAACTGCCGGAATTCCTCCAAATCCTGCCCGCCCACGGCGCCGGAAGCTCGTGCGGCAAGGCGCTCGGCGCCATTCCCGCCAGCGTGCTCGGCTATGAACGCCGGTTCAACCCGGCACTGCACCAGGCATTGACCGGGCCCGAACGCCAGTTCGTCGACAACATCCTCAGCGACCAACCCGAACCACCGGTCTACTTCGCCCGCATGAAACGCGACAACCGCGACGGCCAACCGCTGCTCCCGAACGGCAAACTCCCCCGGCCAAAACGCCTGACCGCCACCGAACTCGCAACATTCGCATCCAACCCGCAGCACACCGTGCTCGACCTCCGCAATGACCGCGTCGCCTTCGCAGCCAATCATCTCAAGGGCGCACTCCACGCACCACTCGATGGCACCCAGTTTCCGGAAATGCTCGGATCCTTCGTCGATCCCTCCTCCCCGCTTGTCCTGCTCGTGAACGACGAATCCCAAGTCGCCACCGCCGTCCGCCAGGCCGTCCGCATCGGCTGCGACCACCTCGTCGGCTGGATGCCCGTCCACGAAGCACTCGAAACCACCGCTCCGATGGCCACCCTCAAGCGCATCACCACCGCCGACCTGCCAGATGCCGTCGCCGCGGAACCCGGCATCGTGCTCGACGTCCGCAGTGCCGCCGAATTCGCCCGCGGCGCCTTTCCCGGCGCCACCCGGATCGCCCACACCCGCCTCAGCGCACACACCGGAGAAATCCCCCGGAACGGCAAAATCTACGTCCATTGCCGGTCCGGCGTCCGCGCCGCCAAGGCCAGCTCGTTCCTCGCCAAACTCGGCCGCAACGTGGTCTATGTCGACGGCCCCGTCGCCGCCCTTCTCGAAACCGCCCCCGCCTGAGCGACCGCCGGCATCACCCGCCCCGCCATCGCTTTCCCCTTCATCGCCACATCCGATCACACCCCCGCGCACCCGTTCCACCCGATGACCCTGCTTCCCATCCTCGGTGCCCTCCTGATCGGCCTCTCGCTCGGGTTGACCGGTGCCGGCGGCAGCATCATCACCCTGCCCGTGCTGGTCTATCTCGCGAACGTTGCTCCACGCGTGGCCGTCCCCATGAGCCTGATCATCGTCGGCGCCGCAGCCGCCACCGGCGCCATCCAGCGCATGGCATCCAGGGAAATCTGCCTCACGACCGCCGTCATCTTCGCCCTCTCCGGCATGATCGGCGCCGGCCTCGGTGCCCCGCTCACCCACCTGGTGTCCCCCCGGGTGCTCATGATCATCTTCGCCGGGCTCATGCTGTTCGTCGCCGTGCGCATGTTCCGCTCGGCCGGGGAAGCACCGCAGGCGGAAACCAAATCATGGCAGGCCAAGGCAAGCGCCGGCCTCGCTGTCGGCGTGCTCACCGGCTTCATCGGCGTCGGCGGCGGCTTCCTGCTGGTGCCCGCATTGGTGAGATTCGCCGGCCTCAAACACCGCGAGGCCGTGGGCTCGTCACTCGCGATCATCTTCTTCAACTGCCTCTCCGGCCTCCTCTTCCACCTCGGCCACGCCTCGGTCGACTGGAAACTGGCGGCATTCTTCACCGTGCTCGCCTGCCTCGGAGTCGTCGTCGGCAGCCACTTCGCCAGCAAGGTGCCCACCCGTCACCTGCGCCGCATCTTCGCGTGGATGGTCGTCTTCACCGGCATCTTCGTGCTCTGGAGAAACCTCGGCTGACCCCGCTCACCCACCCCGCCGTCACTTCCGCACCAACCACCGAACCGCATCCTCCCTGCTGTCGAACACGCCGATCGCCCGCTTCCTCCTGATGCTCAGATTCTCGATGAACCGCACGTCCCGCACGACCTTCGGCGGCAACGGAACCTCGGAAACAATCGCGTGTTTCATGCCTTCCGGATAGCTGGAGAAAATCTCGAAGGTCTCGTCCACACTCGGACCATGCTCCACCGCCGACACATCGGCCAGCAACCTCAGAATACCGTGCTCCGCGCTGAGCCGCTTCAATTCCTCCAGCGTCTGCAACATCTCCTCCTTCTTCAGCACGCCAAACGCCCTGAGTTCAATGATCCCCAGCTCGTTGTTGACCTTTAGCGTTTCTGGCATCGTGGTGGGTTTGCAGTCGGAGAGCCGTCGATCGCGTTGCTTTTCACACCACAACCCACGGGCCTACCAATCAATCAGCTCCGCAACCATGCTGCAAGAACACAACGAGCCGTCCCCCTCATCCCACCTCCGCAATCCCCCCCAAAAACGACACAACCGGAAGCCCGCGAGGGACTTCCGGTTGCTTGGAATGCCTGGAAATTTCGAAGCCGGAAATTACTTCTTCTTGGCCTCTTCGCGCTCTTTGGCCTTGGCGATGACGTCTTCGGCGACGTTCTTCGGACAGCCGTAGTAGTGACTGAACTCCATCGAGAACTGGCCACGACCGGAAGTCATGGTGCGAAGGTCACCGATGTAGCCGAACATCTCGCTCAGCGGCGCGTCAGCCTTGATCCGCACACCCGTCGGGGTCGCGTCCTGTGACTTGATCAGACCGCGGCGGCGGTTGAGGTCGCCGATCACGTCACCCACGTTGGCTTCGGGAACGAACACGTCCACTTTCATGATCGGCTCGAGAATCTGCGGCGCCGCCTTGCTCATCGACTGACGATACGCGGCTTTCGCGGCGATCTCGAACGCGATGGCCGAGGAGTCAACCGCGTGGAAACCACCGTCGGTCAGCGTCACCTTTAAGTCCAAACAAGGATAGCCGGCCAGCGGTCCACGGTCCAGCGAGCGTTCGAATCCTTTCTGCACCGCCGGAATGTATTCCTTCGGCACGTTGCCGCCCACCACGCTGGACTCGAAGATAAATCCTTCACCCGGCTCAAGCGGCTCGATGGTGTAGTCGATCTTCGCGAACTGACCGGAACCACCGGACTGTTTCTTGTGGGTGTAGCTGTCGGTCACCGTGCGGGTGATGGTCTCGCGGTAGGCCACCTGCGGCGCACCAACCTCGACCTCCACCTTGTGGGTGCGCTTGAGGATGTCCACCTTGATGTCCAGGTGAAGCTCGCCCATGCCCTTGAGAATGGTCTCGCCGGTTTCCTCGTCGGACTCGACGCGGAACGACGGATCCTCGGCAACCATTTTGCCGATCGCCACACTCATCTTCTCGGCGTTCGCCTTGTCCTTGGCGGACACGGCCACCGAAATCACCGGATCCGGGAAAACCATCGGCTCGAGAGTCGCCGGGTTCTTCACGTCACAAAGCGTGTGACCGGTCTGCACGGTCTTGAGACCCACGATGGCGACGATGTCACCGGCCTGCGCGCTGTCGATCTCGGTGCGCTCGTCGGCGTGCATCTCGACCATCCGGCCGATCCGCTCGGTTTTGCCCGTGAAGCTGTTGAGCACGGTGTCGCCCTTCTTGATCGTGCCGGAGTAGATCCGGGTGAAGGTCAGCGCACCAAAGCGGTCGTCCATGATCTTGAACGCAAGCCCGCGGAACGGACCGCTGGGGTCGACAATCGCGAATTTTCCGGTCTCGTTGCCCTCTTCGTCCACTTCCGGCTGGGCCGGCACTTCCACCGGGCTCGGCAGGTAGTCGACCACGGCGTCGAGCACCATCTGCACACCCTTGTTTTTGAAGGCGGAACCACAGTAGGTCGGGAAAAACATCAGTTTCACCGTGCCCGTGCGGATGCACTTCTTGATGGTCTCGAGATCGATCTCCTCACCTTCAAGATACTTCTCCATCACCTCGTCGTCGGCTTCCACCGCCAACTCGATGAGCTCTTCGCGGTATTTCGCCGCTTTCTCCTTCATGTCTTCCGGGATCTCGACAACGTCGTAGTTCTCCGGCTGGCCGGACTCGTCCCAGATGTAGGCTTTCTGCTCGAGCACGTCGACCAGACCGACAAAATCACTCTCGGTGCCGATCGGCAGCGTCATCACCAGCGGCTTGGCGCCGAGCACGTTCTTGACCTGATCCACCACGCGGTAGAAATCCGCGCCCATCCGGTCGAGCTTGTTGACGAAAATAATCCGCGAAACCTTGGATTCGTTGGCGTAGCGCCAGTTTGTCTCGGACTGCGGTTCCACACCGCCGGAGCCGCAAAACACACCCACGCCGCCGTCCAGAACCTTCAGCGAACGATACACCTCAATGGTGAAGTCCACGTGACCGGGAGTATCAATCACGTTGAACTGGCAACCGCGCCAGAAACACGTGGTCGCTGCCGACTGAATCGTGATCCCACGCTCCTGCTCCTGCTCCATGAAGTCGGTGGTCGCCTCGCCATCGTGAACTTCTCCTGTCTTGTGAACCTTGCCGGTCAGCTTGAGAATGCGTTCGGTGGTGGTCGTTTTGCCCGCGTCAACGTGGGCGAAAATGCCGATATTGCGGTATTTTGAGAGGTCCTTCATGCCTATGGTTTGCGATACGTGGTTTTCGGCGCCGATACCGCGCCGGGGGCGCATTGCTAGTCAGCAAATCTCATTTGGCAATCCTAGAGTCGGAGAAATTTGGCCAAAACCCCGAATTTGTTCCAATTTTCCGGGTTTTCACACCGCTCCGCCAACTAAAACCCAAACCATCGGATTCCCCGGCCACTTCATTGACTCCCCCCCAATCAGGCGTCACATTCCCATCATGCGCCCCCTTGTCACCACGGCCCTGATCGCCTTCTCCACACTCGCCGCTCCCGCCGCCGAGCAAATCGTCACCCTCGGGGACTCGCTCACCTTCGCCTACGAAGCGGAATTCGGATTCGAAATCTCCGTTCCCTTCGTCGGCACCTACGGCGACGGCTTCGGCCCGGAGGTCCGAAACTGGATCGAAATGCTCCACTCACCCTACCGCAACGACTACTTCGACCAGGGCGACGCCACCAACATCACCGTATCAATCCCCTTTTCGTCCACGTTCGACATGTTGCTGCGCCGCCAATTCAACTGGTCCATCCCCGGCCTCAAGGTCAATGAACTGCGGCAATACCTCGGCGAAGAAGCATCCGTCACCGAAATCCTCGGATCCTCGTCCGACTTCGCCGGCTTCGCCGCCGCCCTCGATTTCACCAATTTCAGCGACGACGACTACAGCATCATCCAGCTCCGCAGCCAAATCGCCAACTCTGCCGAACGCCTCGTCTTCTTCATCGGTGGCAACGACATCCGCGGAGTCTACGGAGACATCTACAACGGCATCGGCCCCGGCACCTTTGTCGAAGACTTCATCGAAGACACCACCTGGATCCTCGACTGGGTGCGCGACATCAACCCGGACATCCCCATCGTCATCGTCAACGTCCCTCACGTCGGTATCACCCCGGACGTCAAATCCACCAAACCCTACGACGCCGTGAAAACCGGCCGCGTCACCGCCGTGCTCGAGGACCTCAACTCCCAACTCGAAGACCTCGCCGAATCCTACAACGCCGGCTACGCCGACGTCTTCACCCTCACCCTGCCCCAACTCCAGGACACCCCGCTCTCCGTCCACGGCATCCCCTTCGAAAACTCCGGATCCACCACCGGCGACCTCGACTACGTCTGGCTCAACGGCCAATACAGCGCCAATTTCCACCCGAACACCAACGCCCAGGCACTCATCGCCAACCAAATCATCCACGCATTCAACCGCAAGTTCGGCAGCGACATCCCGCCGCTCACCGCCACCGAAATGCTCTCCGGCCTGCTCGACAAGTCCGCCGCGGAAATCGACATGTCCTTCGACTCCTGGATGGACGGCTACAGCCTCACCGGACTCGACGCCAGCGACGACTCCGACAACGACGGGATCAACGCCGGCATGGAGTTCGCCCTCGGACTCTCGCCCATCTACCACGACAGCGAACACCTCACCCAGGGCACCGCCACCATCGACAACGAAGACACCCTCCAAATCCGCTACCCCTTCCGGCTTTCGGCATCCGACCACGTCTCGCTCACCCCCACCTCATCCACGGACCTGCAGTCCTTCACCCCCGTCACCCCGGCAACCACCGCCGACGGCCGACTCCGCGCCACCCTGCCGATCACCTCCACCACCGGCTTCCTCCGCCTCGAAGCCGAACTCACCCCCTGAACCCGCGCCCCAAAGTAGCGCCCAAGGTAAAGCCTCGATGACGCGGCACGTTCCACCCACGCCTCCCGACTCTCACGTCCGCCCGCCCCATCTCAGGCTGGCACAAAGCCCACCTCGATCCTTCCCTCAGGCAAGCCTGTGCATGACTGTCCTCTCAGCATGAAAAAAACCAACCGCCGCGCCCCCGGATCCTGGCTTCGCCGCTGCCTCTGGGGATTACTCGTGGGGTTCGTGATTCTGGTGATCGCGGGCCTGACGGCCCCCAAGGTCATCCGCTGCCACAAGGACCCGCTGCTGGGATACTGGCATCACCTCGGACAAATCTCCTGGGCGCTGACAACCTACAGCGGAGAAAACGGCGGAAAACTGCCGCCCAATCTGGAAACCGTCGGATCGTCCGGCGACACATGGACCTACTTCCCGGAAATCACCCGCCAGGACCGGCCGGACTCGATCATCGTCGCGCTCGCCAAAAGCTTCTCCAAAGCGGACGGAACCTATCTGGTCGGAACCGGACCCCACAAAATGGTGCTCTCTCTCGACGGCAGGAGAATCCTCCTCAAGGAAGCCGACTACCTGAAATGCGTCCGCGATCAACAACATCCGTCTTGGAAATCCTGGAAGCGCATCGAATCCCCCGACCCTTGGGAGTTTCTCACCGAGCCACTCTGGCATACGGGCCGGGAACTGGTCAGCCCCGAGCCTCTGGCCCCGCAAGAAGTCCGCAAATACATCCGCCAACTGAACCACTCCATCAAGACCACCCGCTGGGATGCCTCCGGGGAACTCGGCGATCACGGCCCGCCTGACAAGGATGTCATCGATGCGCTCCTCCAGGCCCTCTCCGTCCCCGACGCGGGATACCACTCCGCGCACGGACTCGCCAGACTCAGCATTCAGGACCGATCCGTGGTTCCACGTCTCATCACCGTCCTCGAATCCGGCGATCGGGCAAGTGCCTACTGGGCGGCGGTCGCCCTCGAAGAAATCGGCCTGCAAAACGCCCGCGCCGCGATCCTCCCGATGACCGGCAAACTATTTGCCGAGGGAGACATCCCGACCACCGCCGCCAAGGCACTCGCCGGAGCCGGCCCGCATGCCGCCGACGCGGTCCCCCAACTCATCGAACTCGCTCGGAGTGATCGCTCATGGGCAAGCAAATGCGCGGTCATCGCCCTCGGCCGGATCGGACCGCAGGCACGGCAAGCGCTCGCCCCTCTGAAACACATGCTCGAATCCGGTCACGGCAACCGGATCGACCTTGCCCGGGCGCTCTGCAGGATCGACCCCGCTCAAGCAAGCGAACTCGTCCCGATGCTCGTGGCCGAAATCAAAAGCCAGCAATCATCCGGAAAGCACGGCCAGCCCATGGACCATGCGTTCTTCTCTGCCATCGATCTACTGGGCGAAATCGGCCCCCAAGCCACTGCCGCCATTCCCGTCCTGCAGGCAAACCTCAAGGGCAGCGCAGCCATCAATGCCGCATGGGCACTTTGGAGAATCGATCCGGGATTTTCCGAAACCGCCACCCGGACGCTCACCCGCTACCTGACCGTCTCCACCAGACGACCCGACCGGCTCGACCAACTCGCCCGAAACACCGGCATCAGACAAAATCAGCTGCACTCGGGAAAACCCGGTTTCGACCACTCGTTCGCCGCCCGAATCCCCGCCCTCGGCGCGCTCTGGCAGATCCACCCGGACAAACGCCAAGCGCTGATGCCTCTGCTCGTCACCCTCCTCCGCGAGTGGGAGCGGGAAAAAGTGCTCAAAAAATTATACCCGAACGCCAGAACGGCCCTCCCCGCATTGCATGCCCTGCTGGAATCCGAAATCGCCCCGGATCTCCGGACCCTGGCCATCGAAGTGAAACGAAAAATCGAAACCACCGACCCAGGCAGGTGGTAACCGCGCCAGCCCTCAACCCGCGCCCCAGGTCGCGCCGCCTCAATCAAGCCACAGCCCGACAGACCCAATCCCCAATCCCCAATCCCCAATCCCCAATCCCAAATCCCAAATCCCAAATCCCAAATCCCAAATCTCCCCCAGCTTGAGCCAAGCGCGAAGCTCCCTTGTCTCAATCCCCTTGGCGACTTGGCGGTGAAATCCACAATCCACAATCCACAATCCACAATCCCAAATCTCCCCCAGCTTGAGCCAAGCGCGAAGCTCCCTTGTCTCAATCCCCTTGGCGACTTGGCGGTGAAATCCACAATCCTCGATCTCCCCCCATTTCCCTCTTGCCCGCCGCCGCGCCCCTGCGTTCCCTCTCCCCGTCATGGCGGCCCCCGGATCCTCCCACCGCACCCTCCGGCTCGACGACCTCACCCCCGTCGAAGCCGCAAACTCGCTGCGTCATCTTCCCGGCCTCGTGTTCTTCGACACCGCCGGAAACCTCCCCTCCAACGCCGGACTCCCGGTCTCCGTCATCGCCGCCCGCCCGACCCGCATCCTCCGCGGCCACATCCACGACCCCAACGACCGCGCCAAGCTCCAGTCCGCGCTCGACTCCGGCCGCCAACACACACCCGACTTCGGCCACCCCGCAGGCGGCCTCTGCGGATGGATCGACTACGAGGGCGCCTTCTCCTTCGGCGACTACCCGCAGATGCTCGTCTTCGACCACAGCTCGCAGTCGTGGCTGGAAACCGGAACCCTCTCGCGCGAACTCCGCGAAAACCCACCGGAACCCGCTGACATCAGCCCGTTTTCCCCGGATACCTCCAAAGCCGACTTCCTCGACAAGGTCCGCCGCATCAAGGACTGGATCGCCGCCGGCGACATCTATCAGGCCAACCTCTCCCAGCGCTTCACCGCCAGCGTCTCCGGCCCCTCGCTCTTCGGGCTCTATCAGTCACTGAGGGAAGCCTCCCCCGCCCCCATGGCCGCCTACCTGTCGCTGGGCGAAACCGAAATCCTCAGCTCCTCCCCCGAGCTCTTCCTCAGGATCTCCGGCCGCCACGTCGAAACCCGACCGATCAAGGGCACCCGCCCCCGCTTCCAGGACCCCGACGAAGACATCCGCTCCGCTCACGAACTGCAAACCTCCGCCAAGGAAACCGCCGAACTCGTCATGATCACCGACCTGCTCCGCAACGACATCGGCCAGGTCTGCGAGTTCGGCAGCGTCGAGGTCGCCGAACTCCTCCGCCTCGAGTCCCTCGCCCAGGTCCACCACCTCGTCTCCACCGTCACCGGCACCCTCCGCCCCACCACCACCGCCGTCGAGGCCATCGCCGCATGCTTCCCCGGCGGCAGCATCACCGGCGCCCCGAAAAAACGCGCCATGGAAATCATCCACCTACTCGAAGGCCGCCCGCGCGGCATCTACTGCGGCGCCATCGGCTGGCTCGGCCACAACGGCGAAACCTCGCTCAACATCGCCATCCGCACCCTCGTGCGCGAGAAATCAACCCTCACCTATCAGGTCGGCGCCGGCATCGTCGCGGACTCCGACCCCGAGGCCGAATACCACGAAACCCTCCACAAGGCCGCCGGCATCCGCCAGGCCCTCGGATCGCCAACCTGACCCACCAGCCGAAAAAGAAGGTCCGCCCCCGGCAAACAACTGCCGGAGACGAACCATTTCTCCACCTGCACACACAAAGTTGCAGCCGGCGGTCGCGCCAGCGCATCGCCCCGCCTCATGACATGCGGGACCATGGCGCTGACGCGTTCCCCCCTGGATCAAACCGCGCCGGACACCGGCGGCATCGTGCTCACCTCGTCCTTGTAATCATACCCGCGGGCCAGTTCACGGTAGCTCGCCGCGCTGGCCTTCGCCCACGCGTCGTCCTTGCCCAGCAGCGGAGCGATGATCCCCGCCACGTCGCCCGCGATCTCCTTGGAAACCCGCGCATTGAGAAGCAGCGCCCGCGTCCGCCGCGCCAGCACGTCCTCCACCGTCTGCGCCATTTCCTCCCGCACCTGCCAGACGACCTCCGCCTTCTGATAGGGCAGGTCCGCGTGCAGCTTCTCGCCGAGCGCGGGGTCCTCCCGGATCATATCCCGGATCGCCAGCGCGTCCGCACCATACGGCGCGAGGTTCGGCTCATCGATCGGCGTTTGCGTCCAGCCGTGGATCTGCAGGCTTTCCGTCGAGCACGGCCGCGCGCGCACGCCGGAAATCATTTCCGCATGGTCCAGCACATCCTGCGCCATCCGCCGGTAGGTCGTCCACTTGCCGCCGGTCACCGTGACCAGTCCGCTCTCGGATACCAGGATCGTATGGTCGCGGGAAAGCGCCGCCGTGTTGGAGGCGTCGCCGGATTTCACCAGCGGACGCAGCCCGGCGAACACGCTCAGCACGTCGTCTTCCGATGGGTCCTTCGCCAGATACTTCGCGGCGTGTTCCAGCACGAAATCCCGCTCGTCCTTCAGCGCCCGCGGCTCCAGGGATTTCTCCGGCAGCGGCGTGTCCGTCGTGCCGAACACGACCTGATCGTGCCACGGCACACCGAACAGCACGCGCCCGTCCGCCGTCTTCGGAACCATCAGCGCGGAGTCGCCCGGCAGGAACTCGCGCGGCAGCACGATGTGGATCCCCTGGCTCACGGCAACGATCTCCGTAGTATTCTTGTCGTCCTTCTGCCGCAGGTCGTCGACGAAGATCCCGGTGGCGTTGACCACCGCGTTCCCCTTCACCGTAAACTCGGCGCCGCCCAGTTCGTCCCGCACCTCGACGCCCTTCACCATGCCGTTCTCCTTCACCAGTCCCACGCACTTGACGTAGTTCAGCATGCACGCGCCGAGGGACGCCGCCGTCTGCGCCAGGTTCACCGCCAAGCGCGAATCGTCAAACTGGCCGTCATGATAGCTCACGCCGCCCACCAGTCCCTCCGTCTCGATCGTCGGCAGCTTCTCACAGGTCTCCGCCTTGCTCAGCACGTGCGACGGGCTCAGCCCGAGCTTGCCCGCCAGCCGGTCATACACCTTCATCCCGATCCCGTAGAACGGACCGTCCCACCAGTTGTAGGTCGGGATGATGAACGCCATGTTGTGCACCAGGTGCGGCGCGTTCCGGTAGAGCAGGCCGCGCTCCTTCAGCGCCTCCAGCACCAGGGAAATGTTCCCCTGTTTCAAATAGCGCACGCCACCGTGCACCAGCTTCGTGGACCGGCTCGACGTCCCCTTCGAAAAGTCGCTTTGTTCGACCAGCAGGGTCCGGTATCCGCGCGCGGCGGAATCAACGGCACAACCCAGACCGGTCGCGCCTCCTCCAACGATGATGATGTCGTAGGGATCGCTCTGGTTCTGTGCCTGAGCGAGCATTTTTTCTCGTTTCATAATGGTAATGGTTCGGTTTCAAACAGTTCAATTCATTCCGCTTCGATCCAGGCCTTGGAGCGGTCCACCGCCCGGTTCCAGCCCTTGCGCAGCTTCGCCACTTCCTCCTCGGGCATCGTCGCCTCAAAGGTCCGGTCGACCGCCCAGCAACTGGCGATTTCCTCCCGGCTCTCCCAGAATCCCACGGCCAGCCCGGCGAGAAACGCCGCACCCAGCGCCGTGGTCTCGGTCACCTCCGGCCGGATCACCGGAACCCGCAGCAAGTCCGCCTGGAACTGCAGCATCGGCTCGCTGTTGGACACTCCGCCGTCGACACTCAGTTTCATCAGATCGATCCCCGAGTCCGCCTTCATGCTGCGGATCAGGTCCGCACTCTGGAAGGCGATCGACTCCAGCGCCGCCCGGCACAGGTGCGCCCGGTTCGCCCCGCGCGTGAGCCCGAGCACCGCGCCCCGCGCATACGGATCCCAGTGCGGCGCACCGAGCCCGGCGAATGCCGGAACCAGATACACCCCGCCGTTGTCCTTCGCCGCCGCCACATCGCACTCCGGCGCACTGCCGATGATGCGCAGCTCGTCACGCAGCCACTGGATCACCGCGCCGCCGATGAAAATCGATCCCTCCAGCGCGTATTCCGTCTTGTCGCCGATCTTCCACGCGATGGTCGTGAGCAGGTTGTGCTTCGAAGCGATCGCCTTCTCGCCGGTGTTCATCAGCAGGAAACAACCCGTGCCATACGTGTTCTTCGCCATGCCGACCTCAAAACAACACTGCCCGAACAAGGCCGCCTGCTGGTCGCCCGCGATCCCCGCGATCGGCGCGTTGCGCGGAAACAGGTTGTCCGCCACATGCCCGTAAACCTCCGAGCAGCTCTTCACCTCCGGCAACATCTGCCGCGGAATGTTCAGCAAATCCAGAATCTCCTGATCCCACTCGCCGGTGTGGATGTTGAACAACAACGTCCGGCACGCATTGGTCACATCGGTCACGTGCCGCTTGCCGCCCGTCAGTTTCCAGATCAGCCAGCTGTCAACGGTGCCGAATACCAAATCCCCCTTCTCCGCCGCCTCGCGCGCTCCCTCGACGTTCTCGAGGATCCACACCAGCTTCGTCCCGGAAAAATACGGATCCAGCCGCAGCCCGGTCTTCTCCATGATCATCGGCTGCAGCCCCTGCTCGATCAACTTCCGGCAGTAGGGTGCCGTCCGCCGGTCCTGCCAGACGATGGCGTTGTAAACCGGCTGCCCCGTCCTGCGGTTCCACACCAGCGTCGTTTCACGCTGGTTGGTCACCCCCACCGCGGCGATGTCCTCGGACGCGATGCTTGCCTTGCTCAGCGCCTCGGCGGTCACCGAGCTCTGGCTCGACCAGATGTCGAGCGGATCGTGCTCCACCCAGCCGTCCTCCGGATAGTGTTGCTTGAACTCCTTCTGCGCGGAGCCGACGGACCGCCCGCTGTGGTCGAATACAATGGCACGCGAACTCGTCGTGCCCTGGTCAATTGCGAGAATATACTTGGGTTTCATTATCAATTGGTTTTTTGGGTTTCAGTTCATGTCAAAGACCGAGAAAAACAAACAGCTGCGCGCCGGCGACTCCGCCGACCAGCGGGATCACCACCGGTATCCAGGCATACCTCCAGTCACTCCCGCCCTTGCCGGCGATCGGCAGCAGCGAGTGCGCGATCCGCGGCCCGAGATCCCGCGCCGGATTGATCGCATACCCCGTCGGACCACCCAGACTCAGGCCGATCGAAAACACCAGCAGACCGACAAGCATCGGACCCGCAAACGTGTTCATCGCCGCCGGCAGATCGCCCGTCAGGCCGGTCGACAGCTTCCCGATCGCCAACACGCCGAACACAAGCATCACCGTTCCGATAAACTCGGTCAGGCAGTTCGCCAGCGGATTCCGCACCGCCGGCCCCGTGCAGTAGCAGGCGAGCTTGCCCTCCTGATCGTCGGTTTCACCCCAGTGCGCCAGATAGCTCAGCCACACCAGCACCGCCCCGGCCATCGCCCCGAGCAACTGCGCACCGATGTAGCCGGGCACCTGTTCCCAGGGAAACGCCCCCATGCTCGCCAGCGCCACCGTCACCGCAGGGTTGATGTGCGCGCCGCTGATCCGTCCGACCGCATACACCGCCAGCGCAACCCCCATCGCCCAGCCCCAGCTGATCACGATCCAGCCGCCCTCATGCCCCTTCGTCTTTTGCAAAACCACATTGGCCACCACTCCGTTCCCCAGAAGGATCAGAATCGCCGTCCCGATAAACTCAGCAAGATAAACATTCATGATATCTCTCTTTCACTTTGTATCTTTTGATGGATATCACGACGGATCCTAAAACCGCACCACCAGGGTCGCCCCCGCCGACACTTCGTCACCACCCGTCGAGTCCAGCGCATCCAGCGCCGCGGACGCGCTGACGTAGGGAACCAGCGCCGCCTGCTCGCTCAGGCTAACCGGCAGGCTCAGGCTCACCGTCGCATTGTCCAGACCATCGTCATCCCGGTATCCCGTGCTCGCCGCCAGCCAACCGGTCAGACTCAGCGTCACCCGGTCGCTCAGCGGCTTTTTCAGGTTCACCCCGCCCTCGAAATACCAGCCATCCGCCGATTCGTTGAAAACATGGTTGAGATACGGCGTCACCAGAAACCCCGGAACCGGCTCGAACTCACGCGAAAACTTGACGAAGAAATCCGTCGAATCATCCGCGAACCCACCGGGAAAATCATACCACACCACACCCGCCGTCGCCGCCACATACTCCAGATCAAACGTGTAGTCCGCCACCAGATCCAGCTCCTCATAGTCGGTGTCCGGCCCGGTCCCATACCACACGCCGAGATTCATCCCCTCGAACGGCGAGAACATCGCCGACGCCCAAACGATCGGATCCCCGCCCCCGCTGTCCACCCCACGGAACAAGTGAGTGGACTCGTAGCCAAACTGGACGGTGCCGGAAAGTGTCGGCCACCCCACCGCCTGATCATCCGCCTTCGCCTCCGCCGGCACGGAAACCACGGCTGAAGTCTCCCCGTCCCACTCCCCCGCGAACGATGCGTTACTGGTCAGCGCCAGCAACCCCATAAGTATTGCTTTGGTCTCGATTTGCATTTTTTTGGATTTTTGTTCGGAGAACCGCCATCGCCTGGATTTCAAACCACTCTAACGGCCGTTTTCTTGTCTATCAACCTAGCCAGAATCCTCCTCCGCACGAACGATATTTCCCTCCACCACGGGATTCCACCCGCCATCCACGCCGTAAATCCAGAGCCACCTCCGGACTTGGACATCCCAAGCCGAAACCCCAGACAAATCCAATTCTAGCGGGAATTTTCCCTTGTATTCCCAAGACCTTTCTGGGTTTCCTGCAGGCCTCATGCTCGCGGTTGACCGACAAAACCAGATCCTCGCCTACCTCGGAGCCAAGGGATCAGTGAAAACCAAAGAGCTCAGCCGGCTCCTCGAAGCCAGTGAGGAAACCATCCGCCAGGACCTCATCCATCTTGAAAACCAGGGCGAACTCCGCCGCGTCCACGGCGGAGCCGCCCCATCCGGCACAGGCCGCCTCACCCTCCCCCTGCCGGAACGCGAGGCACTCCACCGCGAAGCCAAGGTCGCCATCGCCAGAGAGGCATGCGCGCTGATCAACCCCCGCGACACGGTCTTCCTCGATGCCTCCTCCACCGTGCTGACCATGACCTCGTTCTTTCCCAACCAGGAAACCACCGTCATCACCAACGCCAACCACGTCATCATCGGCCTCAGCCCCCGCCGCAACATCGACCTCATCTGCACCGGCGGCGACTACGAACGCCGGTCCCGCTCCTACACCGGACGCCACGCCTTCGCCGGCATGCAGCGCTACCTCATCCAGAAAATGTTCCTCGGCGTCGACGGCATCGACTCCAACCGCGGCGCCAGCGAACTCAACGACGGTCAGGCCCGGCTCAAGGAACAAATCATCGACCTCGCCCAGGAAGTCTACATCCTCGCGGACGCCTCCAAACTCGAGCAGCAGAGTTCCTTCTTCTTCGCCCGCCTCTCCAAGATCAACACCCTCATCACCACCCGCCCGGACAACCCGTCCATCCTCAACAACTTCCGCAAGGCCGGCGTCTCGGTGATCGTCGCCGACGACTGACCGACCAACCATCTACCAGACCGTTTTCGTTAACAAGTTCCCCCCCCTTGGACTGCTCCGGCACGCCGGAGCTTTGCGGCACGGCGGAGCATGCTCCGCGCGGCATGCCGGAGCCCATCAGCAGAGCCCACGTCCTCCACACCACCCGCGCTCTCATCCCTCCCCCCTCGCGCGTCATGCCGCGCCCCCCAATAGCGTCGTCATGCCGACGCACTCCATAAATCCCGCCCCTCCTTGGACTGCTCCGGCAGGCCGGAGCTTTGCGGCACGGCGGAGCATGCTCCGCGCGGCATGCCAGAGCCCATCAGCAGAACCCACATCCTCCACAACACCCGCGCTCTCATCTCCTCCCCCTCGCGCGTCATGCCGCGCCCCCCAATAGCGTCGTCATGCCGACGCACTCCATAAATCCCGCCCACCCCTTGGACCGCTCCGGCATGCCGGAGCTTTGCGGCACGGCGGAGCATGCTCCGCGCGGCATGCCAGAGCCCATCAGCAGAGCCCACGTCCTCACACCACCCACGCTCTCATCCCCCCCCTCGCGCGTCATGCCGCGCCCACCCCAAAACCGTCGTCATGCCGACGCACTCCAGTGTCCGCCAACTCCATGCATTCCGGGGTTTCTTCCCCTCCGTCAAACTGCCACACTCCGCCCGCCGATGTTCGCTCGTCCATTCCAACTCGCCGCCGCCGTCAAGTGGCTCGCCGTGCTCATCCCCATGGCCGTGGTCATCGGCTGCGGGTCCGCGTTTTTCCTCTGGAGTCTCGATGCCCTCACCCGCGTCCGATTCGACCACCCGTGGCTGCTCTACCTGCTCCCCGTCGCCGGACTCATCGTCGGCTGGATCTATCACAAATACGGCAGCCACGCCAATGCCGGCAACAACCTGCTCATCGACGAAATCCACCAACCCGGACTCGGCGTCCCCAAGCGCATGGCCCCGCTGGTGCTCTTCGGCACGCTCGCCACCCACCTGTTCGGCGGTTCCGCCGGACGCGAGGGCACCGCGCTGCAAATGGGCGGCAGCATCGCCGCCGCCTTCGCCCGCTGGCTGAAAATGGACGCCGCCAGCGTGCGGCTTCTCCTCATGGCCGGGGTCGCCGCCGGTTTCGGCTCGGTCTTCGGCACACCCATCGCCGGCGCCGTCTTCGCGCTCGAAGTCCTCGTCATCGGCCGCATGCAATACGACGCGCTCATCCCCTGCTTCATCGCCTCGCTTGTCGCCAACTGGACTTGTGCCGCCTGGGGGATCGGCCACACCCACTACCACGTCGCCGTCATCCCGCCCGGCCCGCACCCCGACCTCCTTCTCTTCGGCAAGGCCGTGCTCGCCTCCGTCGCCTTCGGCCTCGCCGGCGGGCTCTTCGCCTGGTCCGGCCACAAACTCGGCGCGCTGTTCAACCAACACATCAAGCACCCGGCCTTCCGCCCCTTCGTCGGCGGCTTGTTAGTCATCGGCCTCTTCTTCATCGTCGGCACCCCGGACTTCCTCGGCCTCGGCGTGCTCGGCAACCGACCCGACGCCATCACCCTGCCCTCCATGTTCACCGGCCCCGTGCCCGCCTCGACCTGGGCGTGGAAACTCATCTTCACCGTCGTCACGTTGGCGGCCGGCTTCAAAGGCGGCGAAGTCACCCCGCTGTTCTTCATCGGCGCCGCCCTCGGCAACTCCCTCGCCTGGATGCTCGGCGCGCCCGTCGACCTCTTCGCCGGCATGGGCCTCGTCGCCATCTTCGCCGCCGCCACCAACACCCCGCTCGCCTCCACCTTGTTGGGCATGGAACTCTTCGGCGCCGGCAATGGCATCTACCTCGCCACCGCCTGCTTCATCGCCTACCGCTTCTCCGGTCACTCCGGCATCTACGCGTCCCAGCGCCTCGCCGTCCCCAAGTTCCGCGCCCTGGAACGCAACGAGTGAACAAAACCTCACATATCGCATTTCCCTCTTCTCGAGCATGAACCGATCATGCGCGGCCTTTCAGGAATGAGTGGGGGCTGGTGAATCGCTGGCGATTTTTTCACGAACCGCATCCTCAGCAGCGGTCGCAAACCCCAGCCGCGGATCGGCTTTGTCTGAATGCCCCGTCGATACCACACCAGCCACCGCGATCCAGAAGCCGATGATCTGGCGCATCGTGTCATGCTACGCAGTTCTTTCATGCGAACATTCAGCTCATCAGTTTCAGAAGACCCCGCCATGAAAACACGCTGTCTGAGTTCATGCTTCAGCATGCCCACTGACAGCGCCACAACGAAGATCGGCTAAAGCCTCAACTCAGACGCCGCCAGAAAAAAAACGCTGCCTGAGTTAATGCTTCAGCATGCCCGCATAACAGCGCCCCAACAAAGATCGGCTAAAGCCTCGACTCAGACCCCGCCAGAAAAAACGGTGCCTGAGTTCATGCTTCAGCATGCCACTTCGTGCGGGCGGACTCTTGCGTGCGATGACCGGCCAAATCCTCGACTCACACGCCGACCACATAAACACCCCGGTGGCGAACCGGATCCCGGAATGCGGGAAGGAAAAACAGCGCGATGCGGATCTGTCCGAATGCCAGCCAATCCGTGCCATAGGCAATGAACGGATAGGTATCGTCGGTTTCCTCCGAACCCTGCCCGACCAGCAGAACCCAGTGGGCCATGCCGGCTTCCGAAACGACCTGGGTTCCTGGCAGAACGAAATACCTGACCGGCAGTCGCATCCATCGGGAGCCGCGCCGGCCGCCTATCTGCGAGATCCCTCCACCGGCAGTGACTCGCCGCTGGTCTCCGCCCAGTGCTGCAGGAAGAACTTCTTCTCGTTGGTGAGAAAGTCATCCGACCTGCCGAGGATCGGCCGCAGCGACGTGGTCATCTGCAGTGACACCAGCAGGAACACCACGCTCCACACCGTCAGCGGACCCTTGCCCCGGCCGCCAGTCGCCGCCACCATCGACTTCAGGAATCGCAGCGCGAAACCCGCGGACACCAGCCACGCGGCCATCGCCAGCCAGCCCATGAATCCCAGCGAATTCGTCGACTCCGCGAAAATCCACACCGCCGGTGCGATCCCCAGCAGCAGCAATCCCGCCAGCGCCAGCGCGCCCGCCAGACTCGCGCCCAGTTGGTGCAGCGAAACCCGCGCGCCAGTCAGCGTCGTGAAGATATACAAACTCGGAAAACAAATGATCCCGGCGATCACCATCCCCACCGTCACTTTCAGCGGCGACGCCCACAGTTGTTCGTGCTTTGCGAAGCAGCCGAGCACGAACCCGAAGAGCATAAACGAAGCCACCGCGATCCCCGCGAACAAGCGGGTCACTTTTCCCGACTCCCCTTTCGCCAGATGGTCCGCCAGCGCTCCCGGCCTGCGCAACAGGGCTTCAAACAGGGTCTTCCCATCCGGGTTTTCCGGCAGGGGCTCTTCCAGCGGCGGCGGAGCAACTGCAGGAACAGCGGTGTCCGGCTCGGTGGCGGGATTCGGAGGAATTTCGGGTCCGGGTGTGTCGTTGGGATTCATGATTACTTTTGGTGTTGTTGACGTAGAGCGTTGATGACTGGCACCGCGGCGATCAGACCGATCGCGATCAGGCAGGGAAGAGCATTGCCGTCGGTGATCCGCTCGAGCGAACGCCAGACGGTCTGGTAGAAGTTGCCCCGCATCGGATCCTCCCGCAGAAACTGGACATGGAGTCCCGGAGAACCGAAAAACGGCCGCAAAATCCACGAAAACTGCGCCCCCAGAAATCCGTTGCCTCCGAGCCATGCGAGCAAGGTGGCGCTCGCCGCCGCCGGACTCGCCGCCTTCACCGCCAGCAGTCGATAGAGGTGGATGTTTGCCACGATCCCGGCGATCGCGATCAGCAGCGTGTGACAAACCAGATAGGACGCATGCGAGGTCGCCGCCGCTGCCGAGTCCGGCGGCGGCGCATTCCACGCCAGCAGCAGGGTCACCGGCACCAGCGACCCCAGAATGACCCCCACCAGGGCAAACGCGGAGAGCAGTGCGAAAAGCGACTGCCGGAAGCCCAGGCCACTGCCTAGCAGGATTCCCAGAAGACCATTGAGCAGGCCGTTGCAGACCAGCGTCAGCAGAACCAGCAGTGGCAGTTTCACCGCCACGTAGAATCCCATCAAGGGAGCCCGCCAGATGCCGACCGAAAACCCGTAACACGCGAGCCCCAGCGCCGCCGCTCCGGCCACCCAGACGACGCGCTTGCCGTCCGGCCGGTCAAGCCAGCGGCGGTCGGGCTGAATGAGTTCTCGCAGGGTCACGACATGAATCCTCCCCGCTCCATGTGAATGATTTGTGCGCGTTGCATGAGAATTTCGTGAATACTACAATACGAACGCCGCTACCCGGATTGTTCGTCGGAAATGCCGGGGCTCACCCATCCGCCAATTCGATTTGGCAAACCCGCGCCATCCGCACCGCGGTGTCCCCCGCGCCATCCGCACCACGCCGCACTCACGCCCGTCAACTCCCGTCATTCATCGGCGGAAATCGCCCACCGCATGAAATTGCTGGAGCGATCCATCGGCAGCGCATAGCGGTGCACGCTGCCCTCGCCCGTATCCGGAACCGCCGTCCAATCCACCATGTCAGAGGAAACCTCGGCCCCATAGCGGACACTTCCCACCTCATACCCGAGCGTCGAGGGATCGATCGAATAAACCAGCTGGCCATCCTCGCTGGAAAGCCCCGGAACTGCGGAATCCGCCGCCCCCGGGTCCGTCCCGAGCGCATACTCGACCAGCGAGGCGATCCTGTCGCCGTCCGGATCATCCAGCGGACCAGCCGGCGCCACGTCAAAGTGATGGGCATTCATCCACGTTGCGAATCCGGGTTCCAAATCGGCAACCGTCACCTCCAGCGGATCTCCAAAGCCAAAGGTCTTTCCCCCGAGAACCGTCCGGAGCCGGACCACATATTCGTCGCCCGCCTCGAGCGCGGCCCCCGCAGTCTCGTCATCCAGCACAAAACTGCTGGCACGGCCGGAAAGCGCCGTGATGATCTGCGATCCAAGCTCCAGGCCATCACTCACACTCACCTCATCGACAAACACACCAAAGTTGTTCCCGGTATAGGTGTATGCCCCGCCCGTCGCAGACAACCGGAACCTCACCCGGATCGGCATCCCCTCATACGCGGCCAGACTCACCTCCCGCCTGGTCCACGACGTCACCCAGCCATTGCTATTGGTCGCTCCATTGCCATTCTTCCCCCAGACCTCCGTCCACGATCCGCCGCCATCCGTCGAAACCTCCGCACCCAACCGGGTCGTCGTCGTCACCCAGCGGAACAATTCGTAAAACTCCAACACGCTCGTCGCACTGGGAATGATGTCGCGGTCGATCTCAAACGTATCCTCCATGTCGCTGTAGGATAATATCGTCAGGTGGAAAACGCGCGACCCGGCATAGTTTCCCGCGCTCCCATACGCCGGGGACAGGTTGACCCGCAGCTCATACCCGGCATTCGTGCCATCCAGGATCTCCGGCTCCGGACTTTCCTCGGCCCCTTCCGTCCACGTCGCGACCGTCTTCGCCGCCACCCCGACCTCATACCCGTCGGCACCCACTCCGCTCACCGGGGTAAACCCATAGGTTGCACCGGTTTCCGGCGGCGTGGTCGTCCCCACCGGAACCACCGCATCGGTGATGCTGTCCGGATTGATGACCGTCACATGATAGGTATAAGATGCCGACGCACCGGACGTCCCCGGGCTGATCCCGCTCACCGTCACCTCAAACTCACTTTCCAACGGTGGCGACCCGCCAAAGCCCGACCAATCCGGCTCCCACACAATCGCCGGATCTCCATACAGGTCCCCGCCGTTATACGCGTGCACGATGGTCAGCGGCACATCCGTGCCATCGGAAACCTGCGTCATCGTCACCGTCGCCGAGCCAAAATACGGAGTCGTCCCGGACGACTTGCTGTAGTGCAGCGACCAGCGGGCCCACACCGTTTCCTCCGGCACATATCCGTTCGGTGGCCAGGCCACGAATTGGTCGATCCCCGAGCGGAAACTCGCCGGATCATACACATAGAGACAGTTCGCATCCCAGTGCTCGCCGCTGCTCGTATACGGATAGTCACCGCTCACCGGAATGTCGCCGGTGCCCATTTTCGTCACCCGCGGATACAATAGCCAGCGCCGGTGTCCGACCACATTGTTGTTCGATCCCGTCTCCTCCATGTAGCCATTCACGGCATCCGGACCACTCCGTCCCAAGGTGATGTTGCCATGGTTCGCACCGTCCTCGCCTTCCTCCGTCCACCAACCGTCGGTGCCGAAGGTGGCCCCCGGCGTGTGCGACAAGTCCCCTTCCGACGACATGATCAAGGCCGCCGCCTGGGAGTGCGCGTTCAACACCTCGTCAAACTCAATGTCCGCCGGCACCCCGGACATCGCCCGATACCAGTTGACCCGCCGCAACACATGCGCCTTAAAATCCTCCCCCGTCGTGCCCGCATCGCCGGCCGCCACGTCCCCCGTCCAGTCCATCACCGCCGCCGCCTCCTCGGATGCCACATACACCGCATGGTAAAATGAAACCACATCGTTCCGGTCCGTGGTGTCCACACTCAGCGGCACCACCGGAGAACCCACCGTGGCGTCGGCCGCAGCCACCACATCCAGCCCCGGTGACCACCCGAACGCCGGCATGCCCGAACAGGACAAACACAATAAAATCGCAGTCAATTGGTGGCTCGAAATCATGTCAGATGGCGAATCAGTCGAACATTCCTCGTTTCTTGGAAAATATTGAATATCCACAATCTCAAGCAAGGTCGAGCCGCGATTCCCCTAACGGCCGACACAATCGCGTACCTTGCCAAGCCCGCAAAACCGGGCAATCACGGGCATTTCCCCGGCGTCCCGGCCGGCGGCCGACGCAGCGCACCACCCAGCGCGGGAATCGTCTCCCACCGCCATCCACTCCTTCCCATCGCCCGTGGATTCTGCCAAAACTCCGGCATGCCCAACCTCCGCACCCTCATCATCGGTCTCGGTGCCGCCGCCGTCATTTCATCCTGCGCACCCACCGGGACTTCCTCGTCCCACGGCCTCGATGAATGGGGCCACCGCCCCGGCCCCAAGGGCTTCACCACCGTCATCATCGATGCCGGCCACGGCGGCAAGGACGTCGGAGCCGTCTCACGCCACACCGGTGACCGCGAAAAAGACATCAACCTCGACATGGCCCGCCGCATCCGCGCCGAACTCGGCGGCCGCTTCAAAACCGTCATGGTCCGAAACTCGGACACCTTCGTCGATCTCGACGATCGCGTCGACTTCGCCAACCGCTACCCCGGCGCCATCCTCGTCAGCATGCACTTCAACTCCGGCCCATCCCACATCCGCGGACCGGAAACCTACTTCTGGCGCGTCGACTCCCACGGCCTCGCCGTCCGCTGCCAACGCGCCATGCAGGCCGCCAGCCCTGCGGAAAACGCCAACCGCGGCCTCGTCCGCCGCCGGCTCCGCCTCACCCGGAATCCGGACATCCCATGCGTCCTGCTCGAAGGCGGCTACCTGAGCAACGCGTCAGAATCCCGCCTCATCTCCAGCAGCCAATACCGCCAGCGCCTCGCCAAAGCCATCGCCAAGGCCATCGACACCCAGGCCGCCATCGGCGACGTCGGCACCGGCCCGCTGCCAAGACCGCTCAACGAACCGCCGAGCCGTCCCAGCGACGCCCCGGAATAGGCCGACTCAACCCGCGGAAAGCTCCCCCTCACGCTTCCCCTGCAATCCCAGCCGGATTGCACCGTCCGGTCGCATCAATCGACCGGACGCAACCACTTCGATCAGCCCGGCCCCGCGGCCACCATTTCAGCCCACCCCAGCGGCGATTTCAGGCGCCCGCGTGCTCTTCCATCTCAACCGCCGGCTTCCCCTCCTGCGTCGGGGTCATTCGCAGCTTTTTTGTGCCGATCGCATCCATCGACTGGTCTGATGAAATCGCCACCCCGATCCAGCGGAACTCCTCGCTGCCCTCCAGCACCACCTTGATCAGCATCGTCAGCGGCACCGCCAGCAGCATCCCGAACGCACCCCAGACATAACCCCAGAACAACACCGAAATCACCACCACCAGCGTGGAAATCCCAAAGCGGCGCCCGACCATGATCGGCTCCACGAAACTGCCGAGGAAATTGTTGATCAGCAAATACCCGCCCATCACCAGGATCGCACTCGGCATCCCGGCCACCACCAGCGCCAGAATCGTCGGCGGCACCCCCGCAACCAGCGAACCAATCACCGGAATGTAGTTCAGCGCAAACGCCACAATCCCCCACAACACCCAAAAGTCCAAGCCGGCCGCCCAACACAACAGCCCCGCCAGAATCCCCGTCGCCAGGCTGATCACCGTCTTGATCGCAAGATAGCGCTGGATGTCACGCGTCGCATTCAGCACCCGCGCGATGTTCGGCCCGTGCGCCTCGCTGATCGCCTCCAGCCGCGCACCAAACATCCGCGCCTCGGAGAGCATGAAAATCGTCAGAATCAGGAAAATCAACGCCGCCCCGGCAAATCCGACCAGATGCCCGAGCACCCCCGTCCCGAAATCCCAAATGCTCGTGAAACGGATTTCCTGCAAACTCGCCAAATTGCTCTCCACCGCAATCCGGATCTTCTCCGGCGCATCCGCCACCCCCCATTCTTCCAGCTGCGAGGCCAACTCGCCCGACCCATCGCGGACCTGCGAATACAACTGCCCCGCATACTTGTCGTTCCACTTCTTCTGCAGGTCCTGCATCAACACCACCCCCAACACCACCACCCCCGCGATGAATGCAAAGTCCACAAGAACCGTCAGCAACACCGCCGCCGCACTCGGCACCCGCCGCCGCATCAGCCAATCCGTGATCGGATAACTCACCGTCGCCACGAAAAACGCCAGCAACACCGGCAAAAACACATTCTGCGCCGCCTTCAATCCGGCAACTCCAATCACCACAGCAGCGAGCAACAGGAGCATCCTCCCGACACTCAAACGCTCTGATTCCTCGTCACTTCCCATGCTTGGCACATTAAATCCCCACATCCGGCTTTCCGCAATCGCAATTCCATCCCCCGTCCGGGAAATCTGCCGTCCCCCTCATCCATGACGCCCGCAGCCACCCCCGCCGGTCCTCCCGCCCACGGCCACTCCGGCCGAAGCCGGAACCCCGCACAGACACTCGTCCGCCGCACCCGCATCATACGGATGCAGCGAAACTCGATCGACCGGGCCCACCCCGGCCCGCACCGCCCTCACTCCCACTCGATGCTCGCCGGCGGCTTCGTCGAGATATCATAAAGCACCCGGTTGATCCCATCCACGTCGTTGAGGATCTTGTGGCTGGTCTCGCGCAGCAACTGGTGCGGCAGATCCACCCAGTCCGCGGTCATCGCGTCCTCGCTCACCACCGCACGCAGGGAAATCGCCCACTCATAGCTCCGCTCATCCCCCTTCACGCCCACCGTCTTCACCGGGATCAGGCACGCATACGCCTGCCACACCTTTTCATACCACCCCTCCTCCTTCAGCTTGCCGATGAAGATCGCGTCGCATTCGCGGATGATGTCCAGACGCTTCTTGGTCACCACACCCGGGCAGCGAACCGCGAGTCCCGGCCCCGGGAACGGATGACGGTGAAGAATGTCATGCGGAATGCCCAGCGAGGCACCCAGCGCACGAACCTCGTCCTTGAACAACTCCGCCAGCGGCTCCAGCACCTTGCCCTGCGCCTGCAGCTCCAGAATCCGGTCCACCCGGTTGTGGTGCGTCTTGATCTTCGACGCCTTCGACTTCGCGTTCGACGCACTCTCGATCACATCAGGATAAAGCGTCCCCTGCGCCAGCATCTCCGCATTTCCCACCGCATCCCAGAACACATCGATGAACAAACCGCCGATGATCACCCGCTTCTTCTCGGGGTCATCCACTCCATCGAGTTTCCCGAGAAACAAATCCGCGCAATCCACCGTCTCGATCGGCACACCCATCCGGTGAAAGTTGTTGCGCACCTCGTCGCCCTCATCCTTCCGCATCAACCCGTGATCGACGAAAATCGCCCGCACGTTCGCACCCGCCTCATGCAGCAGCACCGCCAGCACCGTGGAATCCACTCCCCCGGAAACCCCGCAGACAATCTGCTTGTCACCCACCTTCTCACGAATCCCTTCGATCACCTCGCGCTTGAAGTCATCGATCCGGAACGGCAGCAGGTCCTTCGCCTCCAGCAGAAAATTGTGCAGAATCCGCATCCCCTCGTGACTGTGCGTCACCTCCGGATGAAACTGAATGCCGTAAAACCGGTCATCCCACTTCAGCGAAACCGGCGTCCCGTGCTGGTTCACCGCGATCACCTCCGCGCCATCCGGCAAATTCCTCACCGTGTCCGAATGACTCATCCACACCTGGGACTTCTCGGACACCCCTTCGTAAAGCCCCATACAATCCCGCGGATACAAATCCGCCGGACCATACTCGCGCTTCTCGCTCGCCTCCACCGTGCCACCAAACTTCTTGTTCAGCAGCTGCATGCCATAACACACACCCAATACCGGAACCCCGAAGGCCTGCAACGCCGCAAAATCCAAATCCGGCGCATCCGCATCCGCCGTGCTCTTCGGCCCGCCGGACAAAATAATCGCCCCCGGCTCCCCGATGTCCGGAAAATCCTCCACCGCATAGAGCTTGGCGAAAAAGCCCAGCTCCCGCACCCGGCGGACAATCAACTGGGTATACTGCGAACCGAAATCGATAACGGCAACGTGATTGGAATCGTGCATGATAAATAATTGATAAAGCTAAAATTTGGCGGAAACGCCCGCCCGGCGGCCCGTCACCCGGGCCACGATCAGCTCACCGGCTGATAGTTGATCGGCTCCTCCGTGATCACGATGTCGTGAACGTGGCTCTCACGCAGCCCGCCCGGAGTCACCCGCACAAAGGTCGCCTTCTCACGCAGCTCGTCGAGCGTCGCCGCTCCCACATAGCCCATCCCGGACTTCAAGCCGCCCATCAACTGGAAAATCACATCCGACAGCGGACCCTTGTAGGGCACCCGGCCCTCCACGCCTTCCGCCACCAGCTTGCCCGAGCTGTTCTGCCCGTAGCGGTCGCCAGCTCCCTTCTGCATCGCCGAGATCGATCCCATCCCGCGGTAGGTCTTGAATCGCCGGCCCTGGAAATGAACCGTCTGCCCCGGACTCTCGCGCGTTCCCGCCAGAATCGACCCCAGCATCACCAGATCCGCACCCGCCGCGATCGCCTTCACCACATCACCCGAATACCGGATGCCTCCGTCCGCAATCACCTTCACCCCGGCCTCGCGGCAAACCGCCGCCACATTCTGAATCGCCGTGAACTGCGGCATCCCCACACCGGAAATCACCCGCGTCGTGCAGATCGACCCCGGCCCCACGCCCACCTTCACCGCGCTCGCGCCCGCGCTCACCAGATCCCTCGCACCCTGCTCGGTCACCACGTTGCCCGCAATCACCGGCAAATCGGAAATCCCGCGCAGTTTCTCCACCACCTCCAGCACGCGAGCCGTGTGCCCGGTCGCCGCATCGATGAACAACGCATCCGCACCCGCATCCGCCAGCGCCTTGCCGCGTTCCAGATACTCCGGACCCACACCCACCGCCGCGCCACAGCGCAGGCGACCGTGCTCATCCTTCGCCGCATCCGTGAAAATAAACCGCTTCTCAATGTCCGATCCCGTGATCAGACCCACCAGTTTCCCCTCACCATCGATCAGCGGCAGCTTCTCAATCCGGTTGTTGTAGAGAATCTGCCGCGCCTCATCGAGGCTCGTGTTCGCGAATCCCGTCACCAGCCGGTCGATCGGCGTCATCACCTCCGCCACCGTCTGGTCGTCATTGTCCAGATAGCGCAGGTCGCGCCCGGTCACCATCCCCTCCAGAAACCGGCGCTCATCCACCACCGGAAACCCCGAAAATCCGTTGCGCGCCATGATCGCACGCACCACCCCGATCGTGTCCTCCTTGCGCACCGTCCGCGGCTCGTGAATCACCGCGTTCTCAAACCGCTTCACCTTCGCCACCATCTTCGCCTGATCGTCGATCGGGCACGCCCGATGGATCACACCCATGCCGCCCTCATGCGCCAGCGCAATCGCCAGATCATGCTCAGACACCGTGTCCATCGCCGCAGACAGCACCGGCAACCGCAAATCGATCCCTGAAGTCACCTTGGTCCGCAAATCCGCTTCGCCCGGCAATACCGAGCTCATCCCCGGAACCAAAAGCACGTCGTCGAATGAAAGTCCTGTGGAAATCTCCGCCATGGCGAAATCAATCGAAGAGCCCTCACCCGCGCAAGCCCGAATCCCGCAACCTCGTGAAATTTCCCGTTCCATCCCCCCACCCCCGTGCCATTCTTCCACCGCCATGCCTTCCCTCACCGAGGCCTTCTTCACCCGCGACCCCGTCACCTGCTCGCGCGAACTCATCGGCTGCCACTTCCACTGGCACGGCGCCGCCGGCATCATCGTGGAAACCGAAGCCTACGACTCCGCAGACGACCCCGCCTGCCACACCTGGTTCCGCCCCAGCACCCGCGCCTTCGTCGAATCCCACCCCGCCGGCACCGCCTACGTCTACCTCAACTACGGCGTCCACTGGCTCTTCAACATCCTCGTCAAAGGCCCACACCGCTCCGGATTCGTCCTCTTCCGCGCCCTCGAACCCGTCTCCGGCATCGACGCCATGCGCCAGCGCCGCCCGAAAATCCGCCACACCCACCAACTCGCATCCGGCCCCGGCAAACTCACCCGCGCCCTCGGCATCGACGGCTCCGCCCACGGCACCCGCATCCTGCTCGCCCCCCACTGCCGCATCACCCGCCCCGCTCCCACAGCCACCGTCACCGCCCCCCTCACCGGCCCCCGCATCGGCATCTCCCGCGCCCAGGACCTCCCCTGGCGCTTCGGCCACCCGCACTCCCCCGCCCTCAGCCAAAAATTCCCCACCCCACCTGCGCCCCAGGTAGCACCGCCTCGATGAGGCGGCACGTTCCACCTCAAACGCCACGTCCCCCCCATCAGCTCAATCCCAACTCCCAACTCCCAACTCCCAACTCCCAAATCGCCGCGCAGCGGCCCCAACTCTCCCCTGCTTGAGCCAAGCGCGAAGCTCCTTCCCTCAATCCCCTTGGCGCCTTGGCGGTGAAATCCCCAATCCCCAATCCCCAATCCCCAATCCCCAATCCCCAATCCCCAATCCCCAATCCCCCCACCAGCCCGCAGGGCGCTACCCGACAAAATCATTCTGCTGTCAATCATTCTGTCCATCCTTCATTCCCCCTTCCCTCCTCCCGACCACATGCCATCATAACGGCAACTCCTTTCCCTCGTGAAACTCCGCCTCCCTCGCTCGCGCCGCACCCGGATCGCCCTGCTCGCCATCCCGCTCGTGCTCGCCGCCGCCTGGCTGCTCGCCCCCGCCTTCGTCACCCTCCCGCCCGGCCTGCTGGAAAACCCCAACGCCTCACCCGTCGTCACCGACCGCCACGGCACCCCGATTTCCCGCCTCACCCTGCCCGACTTCTCGCGCTCCCAACCCGTCTCCGCCGACACCCTGCCCGCCGACCTCGTCGCCTGCACCATCGCCGCAGAAGACAAACGCTTCCACTCCCACCACGGCATCGACTTCCTCGCCACCGCACGCGCCCTGCGCGACCTCATCGCCGAGCGCCACATCATCTCCGGCGCATCCACCATCACCCAGCAACTCATCAAAATCTCCTCGCCACCCAGCGACCGCATCCCCGCCCGCAAACTCTACGAAGCCCTCGCCGCCCGCAAACTCGAACGCCGCTGGACCAAACAACAAATCCTCACCGCATACCTCAACCGCCTCGACTACGGCAACCTCCGCATCGGCGCCGCAGAAGCCGCCCGCTTCTACTTCCAAAAACCACTCGCCGACCTCTCACTCGCCGAATCCGCCCTCCTCGCCGGCCTCCCCCAGGCACCGTCGTGGCACAACCCCGTCCGCCACCCCGACCGCGCCATCGCCCGCCGCAACGTCGTCCTCCACCGCCTCGCCAAAACCGGCACCACCGACCCCGCCCGCATCCAGGCCGCCCTCGCCGAACCCCTCCAACTCCGCCCGCTCCGCGAAACCCGATCCGCCCCGTGGCTCGCCGCCCTCACCGGCCGTGCCACCCCGGCACCAACCGCCGCCACCATCCCCACCACCCTCGACCTCCCGCTCCAGCGCGACCTCGAATCCATCGTCACCGAGGAAACCACACGCCTCCGCGAAAAAAACGTCCGCCACGCCGCCGTCGTCGTCATTCACAACCCCACCGGAGAAATCCTCGCCCTCGTCTCCTCCGCCGACTGGCACGACTCACGCGGCGGCCAGTTCAACGGCGCGCTCGTCCCCCGCTCGCCCGGCTCCGCCCTCAAACCCTTCACCTACCTCCTCGCCATCGGCCGCAACCACCGCTCGCCCGCCTCGATCATCGCCGACATCCCCACCCCCTTCCGCACCCTCGAAGGCCTCGACCTCCCGCAAAACTACGACCACCGCTACCGCGGCCCCGTCACCCTCCGCCGCGCCCTCGCCTGCTCGCTCAACGTCCCCGCCATGCGCGAGCTCAACTCCCTCGGCGGCCCCGCACCCCTCCACCGCTTCCTCACCCGGCTCGGCCTCACCACCCTCGGACCGGATCCAAACGCCTACGGCCTCGGCCTCACCATCGGCAACGCCCCCGTCCGCCTGCTCGAACTCACCAACGCCTACGCCACCCTCGCCCGCCACGGCCGCCATTTCCCGCCCGTCCTCTTTCCGCCATCCCCCGACGACCCAGCCCCAGCCACCGACCCCGTCCAACTCCCCTACCGCGCCTCCACCTGGTTCCTCATCGCGGACATCCTCGCCGACCCCGACGCCCGCGCCCCCGCCTTCCCGCCCGGCGGCCCGCTCGACCTCCCGTTCCGCTGCGCCGTCAAAACCGGAACCTCCTCCGACTTCCGCGACAACTGGTGCCTCGGCTTCACCCCGGATTTCACCGTCGGCGTCTGGGCCGGAAACTTCGAAAACCAGCCGATGAAAGGCATCTCCGGCGTCGATGGCGCCGGCCCCGTCTTCCGCCGCACCATGCTCCGCCTCCACCGCGACCACCAACCCACCTGGTTCCCCCGCCCCGCCGGCATCACTGAAATCACCATCGACCCCCGCACCGGCCACCTCCTGCCGGATCCTCCCAACTCACCCCACGCCACCCGCGACATCGCCGAATCCAAACACCTCCCGCCCGCCGCCAGCGCCACCGACTACGCGCCCGACGGCAAGGCCCTCGTCCCTCCATCCTACGCCGCCTGGTTCCACTCCACCCAAAACCAGCGCCACAGCGAACTCGCCCTCGAATCCACCGCCATCGCCGCGGAACCCCTCAAAATCATCACCCCCGCCGAAGGCGCCACCTTCCTGCTCGACCCGGAAATCCCCTCCGGATCCGGCACCCTCCGCCCGGTCACCAACCTCCCCGGCACCGCCCGCTGGACCTGCCCCACCCTCCGCATCGAACCCGCCAAACCCGAACCCGTCATCCACCTCACCCCCGGCACCCACACCCTCACCGCCACCGACCCCCGCAACGGCCGGTCCCGCCACATCACCTTCCACGTCGAGACGCTCTAACAAACCCGACTCCAACCCCGCGCCCTCAACCTGATAGTTCGGCACGCGGAAATTCGTGGCATGAAGGTGGACCTCGTAGCGCGGCATCTGCTCCCCGCCACCATGCCCGATCCACCACACCACCAAACGCCCCGAATGCCCGCGAACCACCAGGGCGATCAAGTCAGGGAGAAACGCTTGATCAACTCGGCAGCAGAACCACTGATGGCACTGAAATCACTGAGAATTCTCTGTCTGGGAAGGCATGGTGCACCGAAGGTCTCGCGAGTCGGGACTTCCTCACTCTCAATCGTCATGAAAAATTAGCGCAATCCATCTAATCAGTCTGAAGCGGTGGTTCTTATTGGCGCTTCTTGAGTGAGTGGTTCCCTCTCCTGGTCGCCCTGCCGGCGCTCGCCCCGCATGCCGCACGTCGGGCAATTGAGTCATCTCGCAGCGCGGCACAATCCACACCATCAACCCGCACCCGTTGCCGCGTCGCCGTCAGCGGCTTGTTCCGTGTCATTCAAAAGAAGCCCGTACACCTCGTGGTCCAGCCACCCGCCATTGACCCGTTCCGCCCGGCGGATGGTGCCTTCGTGCGAGAACCCCAGGCGCTCTGGAATGGCCCGGCTCCGCTGGTTGCCGGTCGTACAACGGATATCCACCTTCTGCAACCCGAGTGACTCGCGGGCAACCGTCACCAGGTCGGCAACCACTGCGGTCATGATGCCCCGGCCGTTGAATTCCTCCGCCAGCCAATAGCCGAGATAACCAATCCCGTTGACCGCGTCGATCCGGTTGAATCCGGCCACCCCCGCCACCCGCCCGCAGCAAAACACCGTCACGTGCAGCGCCTCACCATCGGCAAAGCGATGCAACTGCCGCTGAATGAACTCCCGGGTATCGTCCGCACACCTGATCCCGTCCAGCCACGGAAGCCAGCGACTCAAAAACGCCCGGTTCGCGTCCGTCAGCGCATACAGTTCATCCGCATACTGCGGCAGGGACAAGCGGACGCTGACATCGGATGAGATCGTGCGTGAGAACATGGATTTACCGGGTCGACGTTAGAGTGAACGCGCCGGCAGCGGCAAGCCACGTTTCAACGAGGGATCCTATTGCCGGTTGCCGGTCACGGCCTGTTCGATGTCAGGCTGTTGTTTCAGAATGACTCCGGAGTCAGCAAGAAAGGCCCACCCAATGACCAATCCGACACTTGCTCCCAGTTGAAGCAGTGCCAACCACCTCATCTTGCAAAACAGGACAAGTCCCAGAATGGCCGCCGGAAGCAGAAGAAAGCCCGGTATCCAAACCCACGGCAGGATCACGTGGAGGCCATCCATGTAGCCAAGTTCCCCTGCCGCCACTCTCCGGGAGGTCACCATGGCGACCAGGAAGCCAACCAACGACAGAGCGCCGGGGCTCCAGATACAGGCATAAAGAAGTAAGCGCTTCATGGATCTTCGAGTAAACGTTTGAGTGCCGGACCCGCTACCGGGGGTGCCCCGCAGCTTCCGGCTGAAGCCTCTCCCGCCCCCCCGGCATCAGCAGCCACATTTACTGGTGCCCCCGATGGAGCGAAGAAGATTAAAAGTCCGCCCGCCAACATGCACAACCCGGGAATCAACACGACACGATGGCGGTCATTCAACCCCAGGCTGAGTTCGCGCATCGCGGAAACCGCTTCATCGCGTGGAATCGTCCCGCCGGTCGGGAGGGTCTTCGACTGCCAGACCCAGCGGGCATGCTGGAATGATGAGAATGCGGACACGGCATCAACCAGCAGCCAGCAAAATCCAGCGACCAGCAGAACCAGACCAATGCGTCTCATGGTGTCCGGTCTATCATCCCGAATCAGGCGCGGCAACCAGTTGCTTCCGAATTCAATCTTCCAGCGCTGGCCCCGCCGCCAGCAAGCACTTGTGGTGACTGGTTCCCGTGGATTTCCCCGCTCCATCCAGGGCACGGATCCCGGAGCTAAAACCACCACCCCGTCACATACTGCGCCCCGGCATCGTGACCCGCGATATAGGTCACCAGACATGCAAACGGCAGATAGACGCAATAGCGGCGCAACGAATGATGGCGGGTCGCTAGAAATGCCGACCACGCCAGAACTCCTGCCACAATAAGACAGAACAACCCAACAGCGCCACCATTGGACGACGGACCAGTTGGAGCAACAGTGGCAGGATAAACGAAAATGGTAACGATCAAACTCCCCGCAAACGCCAACCAACTCGATGGATTCCGACCGCAGCTCTTCATTTCCTGCAGAATATGATAGCACACCGAACCAGCGGCGGTGGAAGCACGAATTCAAGGAAGCACGGTGTCGCCGGTCCGCCGCCTCGCGCCTGTCGGGCGATGGATTTCACCGGGGCCGCCCCGGCATCCAGAGAACCAACAATAGCAGGGCTCCGGTGATCAACCCGCATGCGGCGAGGCGAAACCCGATGCGGTCTGAACGGGTTTTCTTCTCGTCCAGCCCCTTGCATCCTGCGCTCAGCCAATCACCACGACGATACAAGGGCAACCTCGTCCATGTCATCAAGAATCCACCGGCAAGCGCGACTCCGCAACAGCCGATCATCAAGGCAAGCAGCCCCATATTCGGAACACTTCGGACGACCGCGAACAAGGCAAACGGCAGCACCTGGAATGCTCCCCGAAAATTGAGCCATCTGCTATGAGAGTCCCCGGCGCGAGCCGGGTCTGACTCTCATCATGAAAAGAAAACGACATACCCCTGAACAGATCGTCAAGAAACTGAGGACCGCGAGCGAGGACCAGGCCC
>JAUTCT010000128.1 GCA_030673875.1 Verrucomicrobiota bacterium JB025
AATGCGACGGCCCCCGCTCCAGTGCGGCTTCGGCTCAGGCTTTGAAGTTCCGTCATTTGGGACGGGCTGATTTTCAGGGGCGGAAGTGCTTTCGGCATGCAATAACTAAAGCAGTTTCTATGCCGTTTATTTCACTGACGATGCACTATGCCTGAGTCAGCGATTTATTCCAGATAGAATTGAGCGAATTGACAACGGTTTCTCCGGCACGGTCGATTGAGTCGATCACTTCGGCGCGGCAAGCGTCGTTGGAAATCGCGGTGATTTGCTTCGCAACCAGGTCCGGATCGAAGCCGTCGATCGGGTGGTTTCGTGCGGGCCATCCGAGGTGTTCGAAGAGTTCGGCAAACTTCGGTTGATAGGCCAAGCCGACGGTCGGAACGCCACAGATCATGGCGAAGATGCAGGCGTGCATGCGGCAGCCGATGAAGGCTTCCTGGGAGGCGAGTTTGCGCCAGTAGTCGTTCCAGTCGAGCCCTTCGGCCACGGATACGGGGATCTGCCTTGTTTCGAAGAGCGCGTGCAGTTTGCGTGCGATCAGGCGATCGTCGTCGGAGCCCTCGACTTCCACCTGCGGAAAGAGCGTGATGTGGTTTCCGGAGGTTTCACACCATTTGGCAGCGGTGGAGGCGAGCTTGCCGAGATAGCGGTCCAACTCATCCTGAGCGAGCTTGCGGTCGAAGCTCCAATCGATCGGAGCGATGCCGAGCGATCCGGTTTGCCGGGCGGTCTTGCGCCAGGAGTCGACATCCGGGATCAACACTGAGGCGGCGGTGACGATGTCGGGAAGGGACAGGATCTTGTCGCCGTAGCCCCATGAATCCAGCAATTGGTTCGACTGGTTGCCGCGGGTGACGATGACGGGGAGGGCGTCCGCGAGTTTGTGGCAAATCCAGCGGTCGGTCGCCTTGCGCACCGGTCCCCAGGATTGGGGGAAGGCAAGCACGGGTTTGCCGCTGCGAATCGCGGCAAGGCCATTGGCGGCATGCGTCCAGAGTTGGCGGCTGATGACCGGGGCCGGAGAGGAATACAGGTAGCCGCCGCCGCACATGAAATAGGCGTCGCAGGAATCGAACGCCTGCTGCCGCGGGTCGGAACGCCGTGCCGCCGCGAAGCCGCGCCAATCCGTGATCGGAGCCAGCAGCCTGGCCACAGGGTTACCGTGTCCGGGTACGCTGATGAGGGGTTCACGGGAAGCCTCTCCGAACACCTCCCGGTTGCACTCGTGCTGGGGCGAGAACACGAGAATCTCCACCCCCGGCATGGTTTGCCGGATCCAGCCCATCTGGGCTTCGACGATGGCACGGTCGCCGCGGTTGCGGGCGTCGTAGGCATTCAGGATGCCGACGGTCTTGAACTCAGGCATTTTCGAGGCGGGTCAGGGAGTCGATCAATCCTTGTTTCGGGTAGCGTCCTTCGTATTGGCGGCACACGGCGTCCAGCCGATTTTCCCGGGGGACCGATTTTCCCATGCGGTGGCCGGAAACGATTTCGCAGAAGGTCTTGCCCATGGACAGCGCGTAGGCGAAGGGCGCGGCGGGATAGCCGCGGAACTCGACGATGTCGTGGTATTTGATCGACCAATGGAATTTGGACTTTCGGGAGAGAAAGTAATATCTGAGCTTGTTCGCTAAACTCTCGTTCCAGAACGAACAACGCCACTTGATGTCAATGCAGCGGTCGTATTCCCGTTCCAGCCACGCCCTGGCCGGGGTGCAGACCGCGTTGCGGAATCCCGCCTTGTGGAGGCGATAGGCGTAGGGTCCGTCGCCGTAGTGCGGGTGTTTGTCGGTGTTTGGCAATCCCACCTTGCGGATTGCGTCGGCATTGATGGCCACGCAGTTGCCATTCACTCCGTCCACCGTGACGAGTTCATTCCGTTCCAGTTCCTCGACGGGGATTTCCTTGAGGTTCCGGAAGCCCGGATTGACCGGATAGTCCCGCGCTTCCGTCGAGCGACACCACGCGGAGACCGCGCCGAATCCCTCGCCGGCGGCGATGCCGACGAGCCTTTCGATGGTGCCGTGCGCGGGGATGCAATCGTGGTTGAGCCAGCAGACGACATCGACTCCGGCGTCGAGTGCGAGGGCCATTCCGCGCTTCATGCCGCCGCACCACCAGAGTGTGCCGTCGCCTTCGACCCGGGTCAGTTGGGGGAATCGTTCGGCGGCCTGCAGGGGCACGCCGTTGGTCGAGGCGTCATCGATGAGCAGGACCTTGGAAAGAGCACCCGGCGTGGCTTGTTCGAGTTCCGCCAGATTGTGCAGCAATGACGGGGGCGGGTTGAACACCGGGATGATGATGCGGTAGTCGGGAGTGGTGGGCATGGAGGTTTTTGCTAGAAATTGTTCGACTGAATGGTGAGGAGACTGTTTTCGAGGAACGCGCGGGATGAGGCGAGCTGTTGCCGAAGCATGGAGGAAGTTTGTGAGGAGGGGCCTTCGTGGAGAAGGTCTTTTGAGATGTTTTGCACGTCATCCATGCTCGTGATGAGCCGATCCCTCTGTCCCAGTGACCCGAGAAGGCTCTCCATCCGGGCGTTCCTCGAACTGTGGCCGGCCGTTAGGAACGGCGTCCCGAACAGAATGGAGAAAACCGATGCGTGGAACGAGTTTGTCACTACCAGTGACGCGTTTTTGATATAGCCCAGGAATTCGGCGGGGCCGGAATCAATGGCGATTTTGGTGCCACGTTTAAAAACCGCCATTCCCCCCTTGCCCAGAACGACAATCGGCAGTTTGAGTATGGTGGATAGATGTTTGAGAAGGTGAGAGGCAAGGGGAGTGACCTCCAGAGCATAGAAAGCAATATAGTTTCCACTGAATTCCGGTCGTCTGGCGATCGTTTCCCATTGTTGCCGGTCGAGGAAAAATGCTGGATCAAGAACTTGTGGGACCTGTCTTCCGGTCAGTTGCTCGATGAGCTTGCAGCCCGAGTCCTCCCTTGCGGATAGGAACTGGAAGCGGGAGATCCATGATGAAAGATCGTCGGGAGCGTCCGACGGGTCGAAGGTTCTGCCGAAACTGGGTGCGTAGGCAATGGCGGGTTTGGATTCCGGGACGAAGCGAAGGAAGTAGGTGGGAGACGCTCCTTGGGTGAAATTCCATATTTGGTCGCTGCCGCAGATGAATGCGTCGTATTCCGGAGGATGTTCGTTGAGTTCCTCGAAGCTTCGGTAGCGGTTGCCGAGGTTGAAGTGTTCGTCGCGGAACTGGTTGAAGCGCTGGAATCTCCGGTTCAAGAGAGGCCTGGCAAACGCATACGCGGCATTACGCGCGACGCCACCCAACGAGTGTGCTTTTCGGCGGTACTGATTGTTGAGTTCCGATGCTGTCGGGTAGTAGTGGATGAACTCCGGGTCGTGTCCCAAGCGGGACAGCTCGGCCTGCAAGCCGAGCGCCTGAAGCGCGGCACCGTAGTTGTGGGCCGCATGGTAGGTGAGAATTCCCAGTTTCATGAGGTTTCGAGGCATTGGGGCGGACTGGTCCGCTTATTCCGGCTGATGGACGGTGATGACGTCGTCCGCCGGCATGCGTGAGGATCGGGCGACGAGAAAGTCGTCGGGAGGATATCCGCAGCTGATCATGACGATGGGGGATTCGGAGTCGGGGATTGCACAGAGTTGTCGGATTTGAGCGAGCTTGGCGCCTGCGAGATAGCAGTTGAGCGGGCAAGCGGCGATTCCTTTGCGGTGGAGCGCGTAAAGCAGGTTCATGGCGAACATTCCGCCGTCCACGTAGGGCATGTGACGTTCGAAAACGTTGTGCGTAGCCCCCAGTTCTCCGGTCACGATGAGCAATTTGTTTGCGAGGTGTCCGAAACCGCGATTGCCCGCCTGGATGGCGAGCGTGGATTGCATGGTCTTGGTGTCTGATATGACATGCACTCGGGATCCTTGTCGGTTGCAGGACGACGGACTGCTCGTTGCGAGTGCGACAGCCTCACGGAGAAGTTCAACCGGGACTTCCTTTGAACTGTAGTTGCGGACACTTTTCCGACTGGCGCTGAACGATTCGAATGGGTCGGCGATGTGAGCAAAGTAATTCACCGAGGAATATTTGATTTGCTCAGCTGCCGGTGCAGGCGTGATTTCTGCGAGATTGCGAATTGATGAAATGATTTCAGGTTCGATGGAATGGTTTCTCTCATCGTGGAACTGAATGTATTCCTTGAGGACCGCCACCGCCTGCCGCCATTGGTCGTCCGAGTTGCCGTATTTCTGCTGAAACAGCGTGCATTGCTTTACCAGCGACCGGACGAGCGGAACGCCAAAGCCAAGACGTGTTTCGGGCATGGTGAGCCCTTTTTCGACCACGTGGTAGGAGGCGATGATTCGACCCAGCAGTTTGTTGCGACTGGTGCCGCCCGTCATGCCGGAATACCTGATGTAGCGGAAATATTCTGCGATGACCTCCGGGATGAGGAATACGGGCAGAATAAACGGGAGGCGTGTTTTTATGAATGTCTTCATCGCGGGAGTGATGGATTTGCTCGAGCGAGCGGTTTCAGGGGGCGGTCGGCTTGTGGGTGGAGGTGATGGCTCGTATGCGGAGAGTGATTGTGGACGGGGGATGTCAGGCTTGTTGTTGGTGCCATGCCGTGGAATACGCTTCTTCGAGAATGGACTTGTATCGTTGCTCTGAGAAAAATTCGGCGACTTTGCGCGAGGCGTTCTCGGCACGGCGAGCCGTTGAGTCCCGATGATTGAAGGCCGTGAGCAACGCATGAGACAGACCATTGACGAGTGTGTCCGGATTATCCGCGACGACCGAATCACCTTGGGCCATGCGGGTGATCTCGCCTTGAGCGCTGGTGTTTGCGACAATGGGGAACGCTCCCGCCAAGACGGCTTCCTGGAGCGTCATTCCCAGAGTTTCACGAAGACTGGGAAGGAGGTAGATGTCAGACTTCTTGAGGATTTTGATGTAATCTCCCCCTTTGAATCCGGGGTGGAATGTCACCATCTCTTCGATGCCGAGTTCCCGGGCAAGTTTGCGAAGTCTGGGGACGTCCGGGCCTCCACCGGCGACGGTATAGTGAAACCGGAACTCCGTGTTTTTGCGGAGGGCTCCAGCCAGTGCTTGAAGGGCCATGTCGACGCCTTTGCGAGCCTCGATGTTGCCGCCGGCGAAAATGTTGAGGGGACGAGGGCGGGCGGCGGTGCTTCGATCACGTGTGAATCGGGCGACTTTTTGCGGTGATAGATAGGCGACGGGGAGTTGAATGAGGGGGAGCCCTTTTCTGTGAGGCATGAGGAATTCCAGCGTTTCCTCGTTGGCGGCGATGACCACCGATGCATTGTGGATGCAGTCATGGAAAGCTTTGGTCCGCAGGGTGCGGGCGGTTTGCAGGGCGCGGGCGGATTCCATTAAGCGCGCTTTGAGACCGAGTCGTTTGAGGAATGCCGGAGGAATCACCGCGGAACCGCCGACAGGACCCCAGACAAAGGGAATGGGCATTTGCCAGAGCTGAGAGGGCACCCGCCAAGTGGCGTATGTCACCTGATGGACAAGGTCGAACGGAGACTCCTTGTGCCAGTCGAGGGCGGCCGCAAGGACCTGTTTGTTGTAATCTGTAAAGCGAAGCCAGCTCTGTGCTCGTGCGATCAGGCGGTTTGGATGCCATTGCTTGTCCTTACCCAGATAGCGAAAGGACACGTTTGAGGGGATGGCGCCTCTGGCCCTGGCTTGTTCGATTGCGGATTCGTTCTGGCGATGGGTGAGGACCCCCACTTCATGGGTTTCCGCGATGGCGAGGACCGCATTCCATCCCACGGCACCTTCGGAACCGCCTTCCGGGAGGCATGCAATGCTGGAAACGAGAATGCGCCTCATGGAAGGTCGAGTGTTCGAATTTGCCTGCATGGATTTCCTGCTGCCAGAGTGGATGGGGCGATTGATGAGGAAACGATCGATCCGGCTCCGATCACTGCGCCATCTCCGATGGTGATTCCTTTGGTGACAATTGAATGGGCTCCCAGAAAAACACGTCTGCCGATGGAAATGGGGGCGATTCGGATACCTGTTGGGTTGCCTAGTGGAACCTCGTGCATGTCGGAATCGCAGAGCAGGCTGCCAGCTCCGACAAGAGAGCTTTCACCAATTTCGATGTTCTCATAGGCGACGATCCGACAGCCGGAAACCCCGCTGTCTGAACCTAATCTGAGAGTGGCGTTGTTTCCGACGAAGAAGTTGGTGCTGCCGGAGACCACGTGGGCATTCGCCCAGGGGGAGCAATTGATTTGCACGTTGTCTCCGATGATGAGACGGCCGCCTTTGCGGATCTTCACATGGGGAATGCCGTTGCAGCGCACATTCTTTCCCAGTTCAGCGCCTTTGAACCGCAGATAGAGCCGTGTGAATGCCCATTGGAGTTCGAGAATGATCCGCTTCATAGCGATTGATAGATCTTGTGGAACTTTGCAGCCGTCGTTGCCGGGTGGAGGAGTTTGCGTTGATCGTCCCAATCCACCTTGCCCAGCTTCCTGCAGTGCTCGCGCGAGGTGCAGATCGAGAGAAGGGCGCGAGCCAGAGTCTCCTGATCTCCCGGGGTGATGACATGGCCGGACTGCTCGTTGCGGATGTAGGACGAGGCCCCGGCCCCGGTGGTGGTGATGACCGGCAGGCCGATGACCCTGGCTTCCTTGATGACGGTTGGTCCGGTATCCGAGTAGGTGGGCATGACGAGCGCCCAAGCCCGGGAAAGATGGTCCGCTACATCCTGTCGGCCACATTTGCCGTGCCAGCGGACGTTGGCGGGAGAGGACGCTTTCAATTCCCCGCACAAGGGGCCATCACCCAGGATGTGGAAGGTGATGTGGGAGAGTTCTGGCCGCCGCGCGACCTCGACGAGGTCGATGATGCCCTTGCGCTTGCTGACGGAGCCGACGAATGCGACGTTTGGTTCGGGAGCAGGATTCCATTCGGTGTTGAAGAACTCCCGATTGACGCCGTAGTCGACGAGTTCGACCTCAAGCCCGGGATGGATTCGCTTGAGTAGTTCCGCCGCCGCCGGGCTTTCCGCCGTGGCATGCCGATACCGGCGGATGGTGGGTTGTTCATACAGGCATTGGACACGGAAAAGAAAACTCCCTCCCAAGAGGCGCAGGTATTCGGTGAGGCATCCCTGCAGGGTAAAGAGGCTTTTGCTGATGCCACTGCGTGCCGCGGCGATTCCATAAACATCTTCACTGCCCCAGGCGTGGACGACATCGGGTTCGATGCGCCGAATTACGCTCCGGATTCGGGCGGTTTCCGCGAGGTAGCCGGAACACATGGATACCGCCATGCTGCCGCGGGGTAGGATGTGAAAGGTCTGTCCGTGTGCCTGGTGGGTGATGGGCCGGTCAGCCTGCTTGCACATGGTGATCCAGTGAACGTCCACGGCTGGTTGGGCCGCATTGAATACGGGAATCAGAGGTTCCAGCCAGGTTGCGTAGTGACCGGCGTGGCGAAGATAGGCCAAATCCGGAAGAGTCCAGACCGGCACGTTTGCTAGGATGGCGACGCGCATCGTAAATCGGCTTATTGGAGGGCTTGTTCGAGATATCCTCTCGAGGCTTGGACCCATGAATCTGGAATGGTGATTCCTTCGTTGTTAGACAGGTGCTCGTTCAGAAAAGCTTCGCTAAAATCATCGCCTTCCGGGCATGTCCTGCCCTGCAAGTTGCAGCGGTCCACCGCGATCTGGCTTTTCAGGCGGCTGGCAATGCGTTCCATGAAGACCAGAGGTTTGCGGAACTTGATGGCATAGAGCAGGCCATGAAACGTGCTGGTCACCACGCATTCGGCATGACGGAAGAGATCGATCCATTCGAACGGGCCGATGCTGTGAATGCGGCGGTCGGCCGAACTACAGGGGAAGGTGACGGCAACAAGTTCCAGGCCTCGTTTCCGGCAGTAGTCGCCGAGTATGCGCGAGCGGTTGCCCAGTTTCATTCCCTGACCGTAAACCAGTGCGTACGGGCGCTTGGGGCGCTTGCCATAGGAAACCACCGGATCGTTCTGCAGCCAGGTTGGGTCGACGACGATCGGCGGGCGCGTGCCGGTCGCCTTTTCCGCCATATCGGCAGTGTTTTCGTCCCGGACCGCCATTTGATCGAAACGTTTCAACCCGTTGCGGACGTGGTCCGGCAGCTCGGCTGTTGCCGGGGATGGTCCGCAACTTGGAGCATAGGCGACAAACCGGGTTTCCGCTTGTGACGGGTGGGATGCGTAGAACGCAGGGTCGCTGCCAAAGTAGCGGTTCTGGAAATCCCAAACCATGTCACTCCCAACCACCACGGTTTGGAATTGGGACCAAGGAACTTGATCCGGCTGGACCGTGAAGGGGAGTTCCGAGAGTTCCGCCACCGGTTTGCGGAATGGCCGGGATTTGAGAAGATTGAGGACTTCTCCCTTGATCTGGGATGCGCTCGGCTTGCGGAGACGGAACTGGTGCGCACTGTAGTGTGCTAGCCCTTGATAGTTGACGACGGTGGCAGGGTGGCCTGCCTTGCGGATGGCTTCGCGGAGATGCCATGCCTGCAGGAAGCCGCCGAAGTTCGGACCGTTGTGAAAGGTTAGAATGCCGACCGGGCGCCGGGATGCGGAGGATTCCATGGTGATTGTATGGGGCCGTAGTGGAACAGGCGTGTTCTATCAGTGGCGCGTCAGGAAGTGTTCCGTCTCCCTGCGGAGGGAAACCGGGACCAATGCATCCGGTTCCGGGTAGCCGCATGCGACGAGCATGATGATCCGTTCGTGGTCGGGGATGGCCGCTCTTTTCCGTAGTGCACGGTCCCGCTTGTTGGTGGCGGCCCAGTTGAGGGCTACTGCACCCAGACCGGTTGCGTGGAGGCCGAGCAGGAGCATCATGCCGAACAATCCACCGTCGATCCAGGCCTGATAGCGTTCATCGGTTCCTGTGAAGTGACGCATGTCGGAAGTCACCACCAGGATCATCGGAACGCGGTGTCCGAATCCCCGGTTGCCATTTTGGAGTTCAAGCAGCTTGGTGGCGTCCTCACCAGTATAGGTGTGAATGCGTCCGGTCTGGCGGTTGCAGACCGAGGGAGCGGTCCGGGCGATCTCCACTGCCTTCACGATATCCTCGTCACTCGGGATTCGGTCCGGGTGGAAACTGCGAATGCTGGCGCGGCCGGAAACCGCATTGAGCAGCGCCTGTCCTTGCTCCGGGGTCGGCGGTTGATAACGCCGGGTGCCGCCCATGCCCGGCGTGCAATCGGGGAACTCGAGGCCGTCCAACAAGCCGCCCAGATCGATGCCGAGTTCCTCATGTCGTTTGCGGTAGGCGTCGAGCGTGGAATAGGCGGCTTTCAGCTGTTGTTGATTCAGTTGCTTGGCAAGGCATTCGTTGTCCTGGCAGCCCAGCAGAAGGTTCTTGAGGTCCTCGACTGTGCTGACGCCGAATTTCGGGCGGAAATCCGGCATGGAGAGGCCTTTTTCGATGACGTGGTAACGGCGGACAATGTCACTTTCCAGATGAGTTGGCGCATGTTCGCTGGGCAAGCCGTATTGCGGGACTGCTGCAAAGAAGCGATTGGAGTCACAAAAGCTTTCCAACTGGAGATTCAGCCAGCGTTTGAACAGGTGAAGACGTTTGATCATGGCGAAATGAGTTAAGGACTAACAATGATGGGCGGGGCTGCTGGGTCTTGATTGGAAAACAGCCTTTTCAGGGCGCACAGGGCGATGGTGGTGCCAATCGTAACCGGGATGGCTGCCAGTGCCACCGTAGCCGCGGATGGCAGTGTGAGGGTTTTTCCGTTCAATTGAAACTCTCCCATCGAGCCGCTCGTATGGCTGATCGCCCATCCGCAGACAAGGACGAGCAGGATGGAGGCGATTCCCCCAAGAGCGACGGAGCCGGACAGTTCGTGAGGGCGATAGCCGCATCCCCGCGTGCCGCGGAAATAACTGTAGACGCCATTGAAAAGGGGAAGCAGAACAAACACCGATGCAATGCCGGGTAGTCCGCAAAGGCGCCACAAAAGGGAACCAAGAACAATGCCGACCGCGAGCTTGAACAATGCCACCAGTGATTGCTTGCCCATGGAACCGGAAATCGGCAGCAGGATGCGGAAAAACCCGGAAATCGGAATCGTGACGGCGGAAGCCGCGAACCACATGTTTGCGAGGCTGCCGGCATAGAACTTTTCGCCGGCGAGTAACTGGACCAACAAGGTGTTGGCCATGAGGATCCCCCCGGCAAAGACCAGGGATCCACCAAGCGTGAGGAGTCCTGCCTTGGCGTGATGGTCGGCAAAATGTTGCCGTTCTCCCTGGACATGCAGGCGCTGTAGTCCGGGGTAAAACGATTGGTAGGTGCGGGATACCATCCCCGCGGCCATGAACGGACCCTTCCATGAGAAATTATAGATCGGGACCATGGCAAGGCCTCCCATGCGTGAGATGATCATCGCCGGAAGACTGGCGATGATCGTATCTGATAGTCCTGAGATCGTCATGTTGCCGCTGAGGGCGAAAAGCTTCTTGTAGCGCCAGAGACGCAAGCCTTCAGAGCTGAAAGTGGGACGATCTGAACTGGTCCACACCAGACCCCAGTAGGCTGCCCAAGTGAACAACTGGCCGATTGCCAGTCCAAAGATGTAGCTTTTCAGTCCAAAGCCGGCGGCGAGCAGCGAGTAAAAGACCGTGAGGTTGATCCATGGTGTGACCGCGCTGATCAGGGGAATCCAATGGAACCGGTGCTGGGAGGTCAACAAGCCCGGCACGCCCTTCAAGGTCAGCCCGACGGCGGTAATGATTACCCCGCCGAAAAGCAGCCATCTGGCATCGTTGCTTAGCTCAGGCGGAACATTGAGCATGTGGGAAAGAGGGCTGACGAGCGGAAGACCGATTAGAAGAAGGATGGCCGATTGGGTGAAAAGTGCCGCCCTGGTGGTGGTCCACCACGCGCTGATCTCGGGTTTGTCGCGCTTTGCCACGGAGTCCGCCATGATGCGGCCGGTGGCATTGCCGATGCCGAGGTCCATCCACATCAGGTAGCTGAGGCAGGCATTGACCACCGTCCAAAGGCCCAGCTGTCTTGGCTCCAGAAACGAGACGGCAATTGGGATGGCTGCAAGGCCCCATGCCGCGTTGGAAAAGAATGCCAGGTACGAAGCCGCAGCGTTGAGGCTCGCGCGACTTCGGCGGATCCGTTTGCAGACTGATAAGAGGGAAGGCATGAGCTGCGAATCGATGGTGGAACTTCCCTTCGTTAACCTAAGGGCTGTGCGCAATGCGGAGGGGCGGAGGAACCGCCCCGGAAATCATTCCCATGGACGGGGCCGACCCCTCATGTGGTGTGATCGATCAATTTTCCGATGTTCGCGATGATTTTCGCCTTCTCGGGTTCGATGTCCAGCGGGCTGGGATTCCAGTCCACGTCCTTGGTGGTGTGGCTGGCAAAGGTACGATTCGCCAATCGGTAGAGCTTTTGTTTGATTCCGCCGTGGGGTTCGATGTAGGGGTGAATCTTTACTCCCAGATCCTTCAGGATTCCCAGACGGCCGTTGTCAGGGTTGCCGAAGAAGATGACTGGGATGCCCATGGCGATGCATGGCATGGCACAATGGATTTTGGTGGTGATGATCAAGGAGGCTGTCTCCCGATAGGTCTGCAGAAATGCCTTTGCCTGGTGGATTTTCGCCTCGTCCGGCATTTCGGGCGGGATCAGGTGGGAGATATAGCGGGCGTTGCGCCTGATGTGGGGCGGGACAGGGACCCCGGTGGCGTCCACGATAAACACCTTTCCCTGCTTTGGCGGGGCGGTTCGCCTGGGGAATGTCAAGGTGAGGCACTTGCTGTAATAGGCTTCGATGCCGCGGCTCTGCAGCAACTCCATGGTGGCGGTGTCGCGGCATCCGACGGGGCCGTGTGCCTTCAAATAGTTGATGCCTTGTTCTGTGAGGATCAGGTGCTCCGTTTTCGGGGAAATGTGAAAACCGAAGAAGATCGGGTTGTAGTTTTCATGGGGGGGGAACTTGGCGTCCGGCGATTGAAAGAAGAATCCGTTCATTACAATCGTCGTCTTCTCGTCCGGAGGGGTGGCGTTCATCTGGTCCCTGTCGACGCGTCCATCGACTTTGGGCAGATGCTGTTCGGTGGCGAGGGTTTGGATGTTGTCTCCAACGTTTCCGGAAATATTATATTTTAAGCTATAGTAGTTCATCTTGAGAAGTCAGTTGCCGGTCGGTTGCCGTGAAATGGTCGCGGGTTTTGTCAGGTTGATGATGGATTGGAGTTTGCTTGTGAATGAATCGAGGCTGAGGTCGCCCGGTTGAGGGGATTCCCACGGATTCGGGGCGTCACCGGATTGCATGCGATCCCACCAGGCCAAGACGGCGTCGGCGATCGCCTGTGGGGCACGGATGGGAACAATTGAACCATTTTCGCCTTCGATGATGTGATCATCCGCTCCGGCGTTCGGGGTGGTGATGACTTTGATCCCACAGCACAGGGCTTCGGCGGCGCTGCGGACCATGCCTTCTTCGATGGTTGGCAGGACGAAGAAGTCGCTGTCCCTCAGCCAGTCGGCGAGTTGCGCATGAGGCATCTTGCCGGACCACTCGACGGGTAGCTGGTCGTAGCCCCTGTGTTTGAACGCGGGTTCGAAATTCGAAGCCATCGCCCGGATCAGCTTGAGCCGTGCGTCCGGGACCTCTTTGCGAATGAGTTTGAACGCTTCGAACAAATACCCGGAGCCCTTTCTGAGACTGAGCAGGCCGCTGCTTGCCAAGGTGAGCGGTCGATCTGCGGGACGTGGTTGCTCACGGGGCGTGAAGACGGATCGGTTTACGGGGTAAGGCAGGCGGAAGATCCGGTCCTTCGGAAAGCCTCGTTGGGCGTATGAGTCCTCGACGAAACGGCTTGGGGCCAAGACATAGTCGGCAAGCACGGCAGATTTTTGCTGCCTCAGGTGATGCCGTGGCCAGATGGGCGGGAGAGGGCAGTCCCAGCGGGCGTATTCTTCGGCCATGAGTGACCAGAAATTGGAAGGATGGGAGCTTCCGGCGTCGAGGTAATATGAGCCGCCGTGTTCCTGAATCCACTCGATGAGGTCGTTGAAATAGCCGTGGCAGGAGATGAAGTGGGTGCCCGGAACCGCCTGCTTGCGGACCCATCGGCCGAACAGGGGACCCATGGCAAAACGGCAGCATTCTCCGTGGTAGTGGCTTGCCCTTCCCACGGTTTTGGTGGTCAGGATGTGCGCCATCATGAAGGGGCGGTTGATTAGCTGTCGTTCCGGAGGAAGCTCGGAAAACGGGCGGATGCCGGGTTGGCAATATTTATCCAGAAGCGATAGCCGATTCAAGGCGAGCGCATGGTAGTAGGTGCTTGCCCGCAGGGTGGCTGCCAGAGTGAACATGGTGAATGCAGGTTGGGTAAGACTGTCGCAGACTCAAGGGAGACGCCCATCGACATGGCAGGAAACAGTTTCTCGAGTCGGGTGTTAGATCGGCGGGGAGACTTCGCTGAAGCCTTGTGAAATGGTTCCTGGGGGAGTTGTTGCGTGTGCTCCCCTATTCCAAAATGAGGTGGTGCCTCATTCCATGGGACCGGATCCGTCTTTTGTCGTTCAGATGGGAAATTCTGACTGTCGGCTAAGAGGCTGTTGCCGCAGAAGCCGTTGCCGAAGCTTCTGTCGTGTTCGAGGGCAGGTTGTTTTCGAGCATGCGGATGTAGCCGATGCCCATGCACAGGATGACGGCTTGGGATTGGAAGGTGCCGAAGACAAAAGTGAAGAAAATCGGGTTGATAATCAGCGGGAGGCCGACAAACAGGCAGAGGGGTTGCCACTCGGTGCCGCGGTAGCGCAGGATGAGCCGGTGGGAGTGGACTGCGAGGCGTATCATGGCAAACAACATCAGTGCGAGTCCGATGTATCCGATGGTGCGGACGGTTTGTACCGGTCCGCTGTGGTAGTCACCGTTGGCGAGAATGGATTCCCGGTGGAGGTCGAAGCCGGAGATGCTTCGAAAACCAGTGGTGATTCCGTAGCGTTGTGCCTCCATGAGAGAGAGCTGAAGATTGAGTTCCTTACGTGAGAAACCGAGGCCGTCACCCAAGTATTTGTTCGTGATCCAGTTGTCGGTGAGCAGCACTTCTTTCCAGATTTCCACCCTCCAGTCGGTCGAGTTTTTCGCATCCTGAACGATGCTGCTTTCCCAGGTTCCCGGCAGGAAACTCAGAGCACGCTGAATGTTTGGAGGGAGTGGATAGGTGAGGTTGACCAAGGCCAGCAGGGTAAGTGCGAGGACACCCATGATCGAGGAGGTAACCAGATGGGTGAATCCGCCATGATAGAGGAGGCCGAAGAAGCAAATGAGCGCGACCCATGCGATGTGGTTGCGATAGCCGCTGAGACCGGCAAAGAGGAGGGCAATGAACAAGAGGAACCCCCAATGCGGCCGAACCAGAGTGGCGAGGGGGGAAAGTCGGCTGTTGACCCAGAGGGCGAAGTTGCGGCCTGAGGTTCCAAGGAAGGGGATCCGCCCGGCCGCCTCCGGATCGTGGGTGGCGGCCGCGGCCTCGGACGCTCCACTGGCTGCTTTGAAATAGACACCGACGGTGGGAACCAGAGTGCCGAACAGCATGATGAAGAAATTGAGGATGCCGCCTATGACCGAGAGGCGGAAGATCCACTTGAGATCAGCAGATTTGAATTGATAGCCGGACATGAATACTCCGGTGAAAGCCGTGATGAAGAAAATCGCATAGGGTTTTGCCCCGACGGATGAGGAACCAAGGATGTTCAATCCCACCGGGTTGCGGGCGAACACCTGGACGACTGCGAGAATGACAATCAGCAGCCAGAATTCCATTTCGGTGAATTGGAGCCGGAAGGGAAGCTGGCGGGTGAGCAGCAGCAGGACCGTAAAACCGCAGAACAGGAATTGGCCGATGAGAAGGGTGGAAGGTTGCCCCATGACGGCAAAACTGAGCTGCAGGCCGCCGAGCAACGGCAGGAGCATCCAGATTTTCCTGCCGAGCAGGAGGCAGGTGACGAGTGTGCAGCCGCCTCCGACCCAGGCGAGGGTTTCGATCTGAGCGGTTGCTGCGGTGATCCCGAGGTAGAGCGCGGCGAAAGTGGCCAGTGCCCCGATGATGATCAGCTTGATTTTGGAAGAATCCATTGGGTGATGTGTTCTGCTGCAAGGGTGACAACCAAAAAATCCGGAGCGGTTACTCAGGATTGGTTGAGGAAGTGGTGGAAATGCATTCTTTCATTGCCCTGGCCAGATTGCGGCTTCTCAGAGACGATCCATCCGAGGTCAGATGGAGTTGGGAATCGGAGTAGTGCTGGCGAGTGCTCGTGGCTCCGGCTGCGCCGTCGCGGATGACGGGGATGATAGTCTTGATTTCGGCAATGAGTGAAAGGCGATTTTTTCTGGTTTCCTCCAACGCTTCCCCGGCGGTGAAGTGCCATGGCATGGAATAGTACAAGTTGATCTTTCGTCGGTGCGCGGACCCTTTAAAGGTCTCTAAAAACTTTCGGCCCCGAACGGTGAGTTTGGTGTATGGGCTTGTGCCGCGCGGACGCAGGCTGGCGTCGTGGATTTGCGTTTCCATTCGGCCGTGGTATCGGCTGTCGCTGATTGAGTAGCGATAGCCTTTTCCTGCCATCGTCTTGGCAGCTAGAGTGGCGAGGTGACCGGCTCCGGGTCTGGAGTATGTCAGATAGTCTGAAATGCCGGGCTTGGAAGGGAAGGTGTCATAGCCGGCGCTGGATAATGGGTTGTCTGTTACGGAGCTGATTGCGAAACTGAAGCGTGTCGGTGGAGGAGACTCGTCGTCCGCAGCGAGTAGGTCAGGCTCGAGACACAGCACGAGAATGTCTCCTGCACGGGCTTTTGCCATCGCCTGGTGGGCGAGGTATTCCGCACCGGCGGCCACTGGGAGGCCGAGGTTGAAGGCGGGGAGTCCGCATTCCTGTTCGATGATCTTGGGGTCGATGGAGAACGCGCAGCTGGATCCGCCGGTGAAGAAGATGATGGGGGTGTCGGGGTTTTGCGTGCGGACTTCGGCGATCTCCTTGTCGCGCAGTTCGACCACGTGTTGCCAGAACCGGACTTCCGGGTTGGCGGGGACTGCGAGATAGAATGCGAGGCCGTAGGCGGCGAGCAGGCAGATCAGGCATTTGGCGAGGAAAGCCATTGGCGGATAATCGGTGGGAGCGAGTCGTTTGAGGGCGGTTCAGGCCGGACGGTGCGGAAGAGCCGAGTTTTGACGTCTCATTCGCATCGGCGGACGTGTTCCGGGATACCCTTGAAACCGTGATTGCCGTCCCTTTGCATGCGGTCTCGGGGAGACCGCGCTAACGATCAGAAATTGAAGTAGATGAAGGACGATTCCTCCATGGGTGCGAGCAGGACGATCAGGAAAATGAGGGTGTAGCTGGCCCAGGGGCGGCGAAGGATGTGATAAGGTTCCTGTTTCCAGCGGATGTCCAGCCCTTCCAGAGCGAGTGCGGCAAGGGACAGGATGAGAATGAAGCCGACGGTGACCAGGTCCGAGATGCCGGGGAACATTCGGGGAATGGCGAGCAGATGGGAGGGGGCGTAGGTGAGGGGGTGGAGAAGCGAGAGGGCCTTGGTAAACATGAGCGAGGTGTCGCGCTCGAAAAAGAACAGCCAGATGACGATGGAGTAGGCGAAGGTGACGGCGATTCGGAGGGGTTTGAATGGGATGAGGGGGCGCTTGCGGCTGCATGCGATGATGCCGATTCCGTGCATGAGGCCCCAGATGAGAAAGCCCCAGCCGGCACCGTGCCAGATGCCGGAGACGAGGAAGACGATGAGCACGTTGAGTCCGACCCAGCGGACGCGGTTGCCACCGAGGGGGAGGTAGATGTAGTCGCGCAACCAGGCGCCGAGCGTGATGTGCCAGTTGCGCCAGAATTCGCGGAGGTCGGCGGACCAGTAGGGGCAGCGGAAGTTGAGGGTGAGGTGGACGCCGAAGAGCAAGCCGAGTCCGATGGCGATGAAGCTGTAGCCGGCGAAGTCAAAGTAGATGCGGATGCCGAAGACGAGGCATTCGAGCCAGATGTGCCATGCGTTGTGTGGGTCGACGGTGAATTTGTCGGACAGGTTGCCGAGGTTGTCGGCGACGATGAGTTTGTAGGCGAGTCCCAGAATGATCCACTGGAGGGCGGATTCGAGATTGGCTTTGTGGACTTTGAAATCCACCTGCTCGATTTGCGGCAGCAGGGATTCACGTTTTTCGATTGGTCCGGCAACGATTTGCGGGAAGAAGGAGCAGAAGTTGAGGTAGTCGAGGAGTGTGGGACGGGGTTTCGGATTGCGCAGGTTGTCGATCCAGAAGCCGATGGTTTGGAAGGTGTAGAACGAGAGCCCCATCGGGATGAGGACGGATGGGATCCGGAGGTCGAGGCCCAGGCACTCGTTGAGGACAAAGTTCCAGTATTTGAAATAGAAAAGCGGTGCGAGCTGGGCGACGAGCAGCAGGACGAAGAGGGCGGTTTTTATCGCATGCCGCAGCTTGGTTTGCTGGAGGAGGATGCAAATCCAGCCGAGTGAGATGACCCAGACGAATGCGCCGAGGGTGAGCGGGCTTTCCGAGGTGAGGAGGATGAGCGCCGTGGAGAGGAGGCAGAGTTTTGCGACTCGCAGTGCGGCGGCAGGCCGGCAACGACTCGAAATCGCCAGGATGAGCCGGGAAGAGAGGAAGCAGAGGAAGAGAATCTTCCAGAACTCGTAGGAGGCGAAGTTCAAGGCGATGTGAAGGAAAAATGGACGGCTGGTGGCGGGGCTTTTTCCGGCTGGGTGAGCGCGGAGACTCGGGAGCCATTTTCAGGCGAGGAGGTGAGGCTGGAAAAGATCGAGTTACGCCAGCGGAATGTGGCGGCGTGCCGGAAACGAATTATGAGAAAAAGAGGTGATGTTCTCGGGGATGCGGCGTCTCTCCCAAGGAAAGGGAAAGCAGATTCCTTGGGTCTTACTGGTTTTTCCTAGGGAGAATTGCTTGTGTCCCGAGGTGTGCTTGGAGTTTTCCGGGGTGGAGTGGCTGTGTTCCGAGGAGTTTCATTGTAATTCCAAGTAGGAATGTCGGTTTGCTTGGGTATTACGGGTTGCTCCTTCGAAGGTGTGCTGAGTTTCGTTCGATAGGAGGACGAAGGCAGAGGGAATGAAACTTGGGATAAAGCGGATGGAGGTCGATGGCTTGCTTGGGGAGGCGGGGTGCTTCATGCAGCGATGAATTGACCCCGAATGCATGATGTGGCTAGCGTGTTGGCACGGCGGGTGGTTGCGCTGATGGACGGATGGCGTGATCAAGCGCCGGTTGCGTGGCCCGCGTGAGGATTACAGACCGAGTAGAAACCGAGTAGCATGCCAAGAGTTCACCATTCGATAGTGGAGAGGATCCGGACGTTTCGTGCTGCGTGGCGCGGGATTGCACCGGATGCGACGTTTGCGGGAATGACGATTGACGAGTTTGAGGAGGCGAGCAAAGCGCCTTTGGCGTTGCGGGATGAAATCCGGGATTTGGAGACGATGCTGGCGCGCAAGCGAATGGAGCGGAAGAAGGTGGATGCGAATGCGAGTCAGTTGTTGGATCTGGTGGTCAATTCCGTAAGGGGAACGCCGGGATTCGGGGAGGATTGCGCTCTCTACAACGGGTTCGGATACACCCGGAAGAAGGACCGGAAGAGCGGCCTGATCCGGAAAAAGTCGAAAAGCGCCGGACAGTTCAATCCGGACGCGGGAGGCGAAGACGCGGGTGGAGATTGATCGATCGGGTTGCGGGGCCGTCGGGTGATGCCGCTTAGAGGTGGCAGATGGGATGGTGCTCCGCATGGACTGGGCACGCTGCCGCCCGTGGTTGCGAGCTTGGAGGGGCCACAATTGTTGATTTTTTGGTGTTTTTGGTCCGGGGAAATCCGGAACCGGGGGAGGATGGAATGGCGGTTGTTTTGTTCAAGGAGAAATGAACAGAAGGTGAATTTGGGTGGGTCGGGCAGGGTGCCGGGCGCCTTGGGATTGGAGTTGCTTTGCGGCGCGGGTGGTGCAGGGTGCCGGGCGCTGATGGACGTGCTGAGAAAGATTGCGACCGACCGGAGGTTTCACCGCATGGTCGGAATCGGGGTGTTGTCGCTGGCGGGGTTGGTGCTGTGGGCGTGGCGGTCGGGGATTGACTTGGCGACATTGAAGGACGCGTGGAGAGGGGTGGAGGCGTTTTTGCGGGTGCGTCCGTGGTTGTTGTTTGCGGGGCTGGTGTTGTTGCCGGCGTTTCCGGTTCCAGTGAGTCCGTTGTTTTTTCTGGTCGGGACGGTGTGGAGTGAACGCCCACTGGTGGCGTGCGGGATTTGCCTGCTGGGGATGGGGCTGAATATGGCCTGGACGTATTGGCTGGCGGCAAGGCCGGGGAGGGGATTGGTGGAGAGGCTGCTGGCACGGATGAACGTGAGGGTGCCTGAGTTGCCGCAGAACAACCACGTGCAGATGATTTTGATTCTGCGGCTGACGCCGGGGATGCCGTTTTTTATACAGAATTACGTGCTGGGCTTTCTGCGGGTGGGATTTTTGCCGTATGTGGGGATCTCGATGGCGTGCAGTGGATTGGTCGCGTGCGGGGTGGTGCTGAGCGGTGCCGGGGTCTCGGATGGCAATTTGGTGCCGGTGATGACGGGGGCGGGGTTGATCGTGCTGGGCGTGGTGGTGCTGCAGGTGGTGCGCAAGAAGGTGCTGAAACCGCGAACCGTGGCGAAACCATAGCGCATCGCCAATGTGGGAGCTTTGGCGGGTAGCGCGCCCTCGATGAGGGCGCATGGGAATGAGGGGAGAGGGGGAAGTGGGTGAGGTGCCGAAGTGGGCGGTGGTGGGGGAAATCGGGAACCGAGGGTGGATCGTGCCGCCTCATCGAGGCGGCGCTAGTGTGCCCGGCATGGGCATGAACTTAACAATTGAAACGTATTGGACGGACTGAGTGACAGCAACCGTAGTGAAAGGCAAGGTCGCCACCGTGAGGTGAGTGAGCCGAAAGAAGCCCGTAGCGAAGGCACGACCGTAGG
>JAUTCT010000129.1 GCA_030673875.1 Verrucomicrobiota bacterium JB025
CCATCGGCTGCCAGTGCGGCGGGCCTTTGCTTTGTAGCGGGCTTTTACAGACAAAGATTTACACTACCAGGGCAGGCAGGCATTCCGAGGAAAGACGACAGCAGTTTGATCTTGTGAATTCGTTTTGGATTCAGTTGCCAGATTCTGAGTCGTGCCCCCTATTGTCCAAGTACGCGGGCAGGGGTGATATGGTTCCATTCCTTAATGCGGTAAACGATGTTTAATTGGATTGCTCAATGTTGGAAGGGTTTGTGGAACCTTGTTTTCTTTGGAAGACGAACAAGGATTCGTGTGGCGAGGATTGAGGAAGAACCAGAGCAGATTGATCGAGGTACGGTCTATTTGATCGGTGAATCTGGCATGGAGTGGGTAGCAGTCATGCTGTGCCCATGTGGCTGTGGGTGTCTGATTCATCTTAATCTCCTTTTCGATCTATCCCGGCCTCGATGGGACGTTAGACAGGAGGCGGATGGCAGCGCGACGATCACTCCGTCGATCTGGAGGAACAACGGTTGTCGGAGCCACTTTGTTCTTCGACATGGCAGGATCCGCTGGTGCTAGCTTCTTGCGCTTCGAGCGCCTTGGCGGATCCTCGTGATTGTTGAGGGAATTGCTTTGAACTCAGCAACTTAGCCTCATTCCATCAGCGACTTGAACACCGCGTCCGCCGCATCCGAGTAGAACTCGATGCCCACCTTGGTCCAGATTTCGTCCGGCAGGTCGTTGAGGAGACGGCGGGCAGCCACCGGCATGAGCAGGGTTTGCGCCTTCTTTTCCGCGGCGAGCTCCGCGATGGCCACCGGATTGGCGAGCATCTCGATGGAGCCGCCCAAGTTCAGTTGTCCCACCACGATAAGGCCTCCCTTGGTGTTGCGTCCGAGCAGGCTGCCGGTCATGGCAACCAGCACCGCCATTCCCACTCCGTGGCCGGTGCGGTTGTTGTCGAAGGCGCGCATTTGGATCGAGTATTCGTGACTGCGCGGGTCACGGTCTCCCACCAAATTCTTGGCCTTCGTGTAGAAGTTTTGCTCGCCCAGCTTGACGCTCTCTCGGAACTCCGCGGTGGCCGGGATGTTGAGGATCTTCACGCCGCTGCCGGGGCCTGAATTGACTTCGATCCTGTGCAAACCAGGACCGCTGTTGTCCGCGCCCGGGCTGATCGTCCAAACCTGACCGGGCGGCAGCGGATCGCTGTCGATGGCGTCGTCGCTGTGGAGCTCGGGTGTGGAAACGAATTGTTCCACGCCATCGGATCCCATGTGAAAGCTGAAGTGGGTATTGCGGAACTCACTGCGGAGGCACTTCCGCTGCTGCTCCTTGACCCGCCGGCGGCTTTCGAGGGCGAGACGAACCATCCACTCCAGATCGTCGTCGCTGATTTCGATGGCGGGGTCGGGGAACAGGAGCTTGGCCAGCCCGCTGACCGTCTTGTTCACGGCTTCGATGTCCCGTCCGCTCAATGCTCCGCCGAAGCGGACACGATTCTGCAGCACGTTCACGCGACTGATCGGTCGGAGGCGGCTCCAGCACTCGCTGAGGAAATCGCTCACCATGCCGAAGTGGTTGGTGAGGTGGTCGTGGGGATTGAGCTTGGGGAAATCCCAGCCGGGCGCGAAGGCGTGGATGCGATCGTGAAACGCGGTGTCGTCGCGCATTTCAGGCGGCAGAGGGCTCAGCAGGTGGCCGATGCGTTGCTGCTGTTCGACATCCACATCGAAGTTCCCCACCATGACGATGCCGCCTTGGGCGCGGATGCTTTCCTTGCCTCGGCTGAACTCACCGGAGGCCATGTAGCCCTTCATGATGTTCACGCCGTCCTTCTGGTCGAAGGAAACACCGGAGACTTCATCGAAACAGACCACATCGTAGAGGCAGACCAGCCCCCGCTGGCCATTGGCGTTGTTGACGAACATCTTCGCCACCGTCGCCTTGCCGCCGGAAATCAGGTGGGAGTATGGAGAAATCTGTTGGTAGATGTGGCTCTTGCCGGTGCCACGAGGACCGAGCTCCACTAGGTTGTAGTTCGGCTCCACAAAGGGAATCATCCGCAGCAGCACCACCTTTTTCGCCCGTTCGTCGAGGGCCTCCGCTTCCAGCCCGACGGAGCGCATGAGGAAGTCGATCCATTGCCCGGTGGTGAATGCACGCCTTCCTTCACGGAGGGAGTCCAAGGCATTGGCGCTTGAAAGTTGGATGGGCCGCAGGGATTCGATGTAAAACGGGCGTCCGTTCTTCTCCTGTGCGATCACCGCGTCGTAGGCGAGGTTGATTTCCGCGTAGAAGCCGTCCGTCAGCATTCGCTCGTGCTCCTTGACGAGGCGGTCACTGATGGGCACGTCGCGCAGGTTGAGGCTGGGCACCTCCGCGACGTAGCAGTCGTTCTTGGCGTCCAGCCTGGCTTTGACGATGTCGATGAGCTTTACGCTTCCGTCGTCCCTCGCCCGTGCCTTGAAGAGCTCCTCCTTGCCGGTTTGCACGGTTCGGTTGTCGAGTTGCTGTTCCACGATGGTCAGCCCCTCTCGGATTTCTTCCTCATCGGTGGAGGCGCAGTAGCGACCGAGAAGAAACTCCACCACATAGGTGGGCACCGGATAGGCGCGGGAGTATTTGCGCACCAGATCCTTGCGGACCAGAAATCCGTCGAACGGGGTGGCCGCGATTTGGTCGAGAGTGTCGAGTTCCATGAGGTTGAAAGGTAAATGTTAGCCGCCGACGATGGTGTCGGCCTTTGCAATGAGTTCGTTGGATTCGGAAAGGAGAACGATGGCGACCGGTTTGCCTTCGAGGGTTTCATCGGCCACCAGGATGGAAACCTGACCGTCGGGTTCCACTTCCTTGAGGCTTGCGGCGACGGTGCTTGATGGATCGCCACCCTGACGTCGCACATCCACCCGCAAGCCGGGCGTCGTGTTGGACACCTCCACCGTGCAACGCTGGCGTTTCCATTTGACGGATGCGATCTTTGGCGTGCCCGAAAGGGTGCCATCGTCCGCCATGGTGACGGTGATGACCGGCAAAACGCATTCCTGGGGACTCACGCCGCCGTGAGAGTATTCGATGCCGCCTTTGAATGACTTCGCTCCCGGTGCCACTGCGACATGCTCCGCAGGATTCCAACGCCAAGGAAACGTCGGCGTGTCCGGCACGCTCTGGCCTTTGATGCAGGCACAACGGCTCCAGCGGCTCTCGACCAGAAAGCCCGGAAGGTCGTGTTTTTCAAGTCCGCCCGGCATGAGCAGCCACCCGTGGTCGGTGACGATTCTCACGGATTTCCAGCCGGCGGCAAACAGGCGCTCCACCAGAGTGACCACCCGTGCAAGTTCCGACGGCAGATGATGGGCGAGCTCCGCACCCAGATCATGCCCGCGGGAGTCGATTCTTCCCGTTTCGCACCAGCCACGCGAATGGGGGCTGCCGAACAAGGGATTTGTCTCATCCACCTTTTCGATGGATGAGTCCTGAAGCAATTTCGTGAACCTCTGGCTGGTCAGGGCCTTTCCATCGGGGCCATTCGGTTGGAAGTCCGGCGGGATCTTGTCGCCCGAGAGTTTGCCGGCGATCGGCGAAACCGCGGGTTTGGCGGTGGCGGTGACCGTTGGCAACGCGGAGAAGCGTGTTTGGAAGTCGAGGTTGAAGCTCCGTTCTTCCAGTTGATCCGCCAATCGGCGCGCCAGATCCAAGCGCAGGCCATCGACGAACAGCAGACATTCGCCTTCGGCGACCTTCAGGCCCTGCTCCACGGGTATGCCCGTTGCCGAGAGTTGCTGGAATCGCGCGCAGACCTCTTCCAACCACGGCAGGTAAATGGCGCGGATGGCGACACGCACCGAGCCTTCCTCGGCAGCGGCGGCGTGGAGGGCATCGAGTGCCGCCAGATCGGCCACCCAGCCGGTTTCCGCATACCATTTGGAAAACTCCCCCAGCATGGAGAACGCTGGGATCGAGCGAGTGGCCTCGCCCAACGTGTGAAGTGGTTTCAGGGCTTGCGCCAGAGGAGCTTCGTTGAGGGTTGCCCACACCCATTGCCGGCGCAGAGCATGTTCCTTCTCCAAGTCGGCGAGCTTCTGGCGTGCTTCATGGGCCGCCATGCCCTTCAGCGCCGAGAGCGACTCGGCCAGCTTCTTTTCAAACTTGGCGTTTTCACGGGGCCATGGCTCCGGGTCGAGCGCCAGGAGACCTGATGGCTGTGCCTGATCGAGGCGGTCGCGCACACCGGAGTAGATGGCCGGTGCCTCGCAGAATCGCTCCCACAGGGCTTTCCATGCCGCATCGTCACGAAGCCCCAGACGTTCCGCAGCGTAGAGCGGCGCCTGTTTGTCCGGGTCAAAATCAAAGTCATCGCTGCATCGTGAACGGAAGGCATGCCAGCGTTCCTCTCCCCACTCCGCCTTCACCGCGTCGCCATGGCCGATCCACGTCAGGAGATCGCGTGGCGTGTCGCCGATGACCAGCGAATCGAAGTCGCTTGCTTCGAGCCTCCTGCCTTGGAGTCGGGAAATCGGCGACTGGGCGATGACCCCGAGAGCCGTGCGCAGGGAAAGGCGGGTCTTTTCATCCTGTGCCAAATCAAGCCCAAGACCATCCTCCGCCACGAAGAATCCCTCCACCGACCAATCGCGGCCGTTCTTGTGGGTCCACGCCACACCACGATAGAGCAACTCGACCAAGGGTTGGATCTCCCAATCGCATTGATCAGCGTTGCGGAGTTGGAGCCTTGCCACGCCGGGCAGATAGAGGACCGGCGGCTGGTCCTTCGGCAGCACCAGGCTTTCGATCTTTCCACCCAGTGCGGTCTTCAACCAAATCACAGGCCCCTGCCTCTCTTCCGGTTTGTATTCTCCAAGGATGAGAAGTTCAGGCAGCATCTGTCGCATCTGGGGAATCACCGGCAGCCAGGCGGATTCCGGATCGGTCCACAGCACGGCCACGGGCGCTTCCTCCACGCCGGGGTAATACGACTTCGCTGTCTGCCGGAGGCTCGCGGCGATGGCTTCGAGAATGGTGCGAGAGGGTGTGGTCATTACCATAACGAGGCAGCTGGATCCGGCGTGATATGGGGTAGATTGGAGATGGAAAGGCGAGGAGAAGTCATTTCTCGAAGAGGTCACCGCCTTCCGGTTTAGCAGGGTCTTCCTTCACGTTTTGCTTTTTGGTGATCCGCTTTGTTGCCCTTTTGACCGCTTTCTTTTGCTCCTTTTTTGGCTCCTCTTGTGAAGGCTCCGCTTTCTCATCAGACTTGGGCCTATCATCAGTCCCGGAAGAATCGGGTTCAGGCTGAGCTGGCGGTTTCTCAATCACGTTGGTTGTCGCCAAGTCAGGTGACGGCACAGAATTCTGCGCATCGCTGGAAGGATCCGAGGGCGTTGCGTCTGCCGGTGCGGATTCTTTGGATACTTCATCTTTTCGCTCCGCATTACCAGGCACCAGAGGGGGCTGAGGCTGATCGGTCGCTGCAGGCGTGTCGGGCATCGGCCTGTCAGGTGGAGGGCTCTCGGAGGGTGCGGGTCCGGGATCGGGGGATTTGGGCCATAGGAGTCCAATTCTGGAGCCCGCCGTCCGGCCACCGCTGAACGGGTGGCCTGCGCTCAAACGAGAGTAGTATTCGGAAGCGAATGTTTCAAAGCCGGCAGAGAATCCGAGCAGCCAGAGGGCATCGATAATTCGCCCCCCGGAGACACAGCTTGCCAACTCTTTGCAGTCCGTCTCGAGTGCCACCAAATTAAGGCCACCGGCCCGGAGAGCGAGCTCCCTCCAGTGAAGGAAGATGGCGAGTGAAGCGGCATGCGTGGGGAGTTGAAAGGTTCTGGTCAAGGTGTCCAGAATTTCCGCCAATGCCGGATCGGTGTAAACGGAACGGAAGTCTGCGACGGTATCGCGTCGGGGTTTCAGCCATCCCCCCAGCTTCAACAATGGATCGGTCGGCTTGCGCTCTGGCAGTGTGTCCGTGAGCAGTCGTCCGAGGTCACGCAAGCCCGATATCGCCACCTTGGGCATTGGATCCCGCCTTTGATAGTTTAGGGCTTTGGGCACGAATTTATCGGGTTCCGCGGATGATCTGAGCGCTTGCTCGACTACCACTGGTGGAACCCGGTACTCCTCAGAGTCCACAAGACAGCGGACCAGTGCATTCGCGCCGGTGCAACTCCGCTCCTGGTGGCGGGCATTGAAGCTTTCCTCGATGGCTTTCTCGAAGATTGGATCGCTTAGAACGACCTTTCCGGAAAACCGGCTTTGGAGGATCGACTGTGCGCGGGACGTGAGCGGCAGTACTTCCGTGCAATCCTCCGCCTTAAGCATGAAGCGGACCTCGGGAGGCATGGATAGGAGCTGCTCGTCTGCCTGCCGGGTTTGGGTGATTCTGAAGCGCAGAATCAGCGTGTTGTGCTCATCCCGCTCCAGACATTCGGGCAATCGCATCAGCACCAGCGGGGTGACCTCAGGGCCGGGACGGGTGCTTGAGATCGGGATCAGGCGGTTGGAGTCAACCCGCAAGCGGCTAGAGCCTTGGAGGCACGCGAACTCGTCGCTGGATACCGATATTAGAAAATTTTGGGATTGCATGGATTAGAATAGGTCGATGTCTTCACTTTCCTGGCCGCCTTGGGGCCGGGAGCGGATGTGGATTTCCTCCACAAGATCCTTAGGGAGTCCCTGGACCAAGGGATGCGGGCGGTGGCTGCTGTAGCTCATGTTGAGGGTTCTCCGGCTTCTTGTGGCCGCCACGTAGAACAGACGCCTTGCCATCGGTTCATCATTGGCGATTGAAAGGCTCTCATCAAGACCGGGAAGAAAGACCGTTTCGAAGTCGAGTCCCTTCGCGCTGTGGTATGTAATCAGATAGATGATTCTTCCGTGGTCGCCCTCATTGAGATTTCCGTAACCGTTTCCAAGATAACGGAGTTCCACTCCGTTCCGGGAAAAGTAATCGTTTGCCACGCCGTAGTCCGGTTTTTTGTATTGGTTCTTGGGGATCTCCGGCGGTGCGATGCCCTGCTGACGGCAGACACCGGTGATGAAGGTTTGGATCAAATCGTGCTTGGGAATCAGGATCGCCACGGGATCACCGGTCTGCGTGAAGCGCTTGGCCTCGTTCCACACCCATGCCACCTCGGCCTCTTGGTTGTCGGCCTTGGCTAGGGTGATCGACACATTGGCCTGTAGTCGTCCGCTCCTGGCGGAATGGACTTTTGATCCGGGAAGAATCGAGGCCACGACTTTCTTGAGTTTCTCCGTGAGGCGGTAGACGACGGCCAGGGAATGAATCTGAGGCTGGACGATCTGTTGAATGTCAGCCGGGCTTACCCGATCTTCGAAAATGGACTGTTCTTCGTCGCCGGCCACCAGCAGCACGCCGGCATATTGACGTAGGATCTGAAGTGTGGCAGATGGGAGATCCTGAACCTCATCCACGAGAATGTAGTCACAGAGGAATGGGTTCTTCTGAAATTCGAAATACGTCATGACACGAATGTGCCGGGCGTTTTCCGTGCGCCCGGTTTCCAGCATGTCTTTCAGCGAATGGGTGAAGGTAACGATGCAGGCGGTGGCGTTTGGTTTGATTGCGAGAAGCTGTCCAAGGGCGTGGATCAGGATCACGCTTTTTCCGGAGCCGGCAAAGCCGCGGACCCACTGGGGTTCCGTTGCTTTGAGAAGCTGGTCGAGAACGCCGCGCTGCTCGGCGTCCAGATGGTTGAAGAGGCAGTTCCAGGCCATTTCAGTGGGTTCTTTGGGATTGGGCGGTGGATGCGGCGAGGTTCTCCTCGTCAAACACTTGCGGGATGGCTGAGAGGCGGGCGCGCAGTTTTTCAAGTGCCAGTTCCATTGCGCTGTCCTTGAAATACTTGGCGACCCGAACCGCCCGCTCGATGTCATAACGATCCATCGTATCTCGTGCAATCCAGTCCTTGAATCCGGCACGCGCTTTATCGTATGCGGCTTCCGATTCCTTAGCACGCCCATGAATCTGGTATTGGCGTGCAAGTGCTTCCATGACCACGGGGTTGTCAGGGGACATGTCCCGGGCTTCCTCCAGAAGCCCAAGTGATTTCTCCGCATTGCCGCGGGTCCGCATGGTGATCGCGAGGTTGAACGCGCTGACCCAGTTGGGGCGTCGTTGGTAGGAGATCTCCGCCCACTCGTCGGACAGGCTGGTTTTGTCGGACCTTCCGTAGTGGAAGCAGATCGAGGTGGCGTTTTCCGGGGTCTTGTGGCGCGCCGAGATCCGTTCGAGTCCTTCGAAGGATTCCGCCGCCTCGAGGTGGAATCCGGAATCCGCACATGCCTTGGCGAATTCCTCCAGCACCGATGGTTCGGGCTTGCCCCGGCCAGCCACGATCGATTCGTTGAGTCTCTGCCGGGCAAGCAGGCGCCGGGTTTCCTCCGGGGTGAGTGACTCGTTGGCCAGCGGGTTGGTCACCTTGGCCTGGGCCATGACCGCTCCAAGTTTGGCCGAGACATGGAGCAGCTTGTTCTCGTCAAGGTGGCAGCTCACGGTGATGCGGTCACCGGAGTGAAACGAGCTCCCCGTCTTTGCTGACAACTCGATCACGTGGAGGATTTTCTTTTCGTTGGAAACACAGATGGGTAGCTCGATTTTGGATTGCCCGTCTCCGGCGACAATCAGGGAGTCCGAGAATTCGATCTCCGGTGTGGGGATTGGTGTGCCGGCGGACAGGATGGGATGCAGGAGGCCGCCGCGGGTCACGATGTAAATCGACTCGCTGATGATCGGTTTGATGAACTGCATGTTAAGGCCGTTCCAGGCCAGGGAATGCAGTGCTGCCCCACGCGAGACCGGAGTGCGGACATCCCTGCCCACGATGCACTCGACGAAACGTCCCACGTAGCGGCTGATCGCCTCCTGGACGAGTGGGTTCTGGGCGCTGCCGCCGATGAACAGGACCATGTCCAGCTGCTCATGGGAAATCTCCGCCTTTTTGAGTGCGTTTGAGACCGGTTCGAAAACGCTGATCACATCGTCCCGCCCCGGTTCGAGATTCTCCTGGTCAAGGAACGGTTCCATGATACCGAAGAACTCCGCGATGTTGATCTGGGGGGTGTCCAGAGACAGCTGGGTTTTACGGATGACCGTGGGTTTGACGGGGCCTGTCGACAAAGACCGGGTGGAATCCGCATAGCTGGAGGCTCGGCCGCCCTGACCCTTTTGCGAAAGCCACTTGCAGCATTGGATCTTAAGCTGCTCTGCAGCGGGATGAAGGCGCGGGAGGATTACCTGCTCGAGTTCCACGGATCGGATGTGGTCCTCGCCGTTGGCGGCGTCCCGCATCGCCGGCCACAGGATCCTGCGGGCGATGCAGCGGTCGATATTGTCGCCGCCGAGGGCGCGGAACTGGGATATGGCCAAATTCCGGGAAATGAGGCGGTCGCCTTCGCAGCCGACGTCGAGCACCGAGATGTCACAGGTTCCGGCGCCGAAGTCGAAGACCATGACCTTGCGGGCCCGGTCACCAAAGGCTTTGAGAATGCCGTCGCCGGCATCGAGCGTGTCGAGCAGGTAGCTGATGAAGGCGGCGTTCGGCTCGTCAATGATGTTGTTGTTGTGGACCCGGATGCCGGCGGCTTCCATGACCCGGCATAGATCCAGTCGCTGGTTCGGCTCGAAGGATGCCGGGACGCTCACGGCGTATTGGATATGCTCCGGCAAACCCTGATCCTTCACCCACGTTTCAATCTGCTCACGCAGGAATTGGAAAAAGCAGGTGGCCACGTCCTGGGGCTTGCGAATCTCCACCGGGCCGGTTTTGCCATCGAGTTTCGAACGGTAGTATTTTGGCCCCAGATCGATCCCCAGTTCCATCTTGAACGAGGACCAGATATCGACCCCTTGGGAGAGTTCGGACTTCAATGCCGCCGCGCCCTCACCAACGAGGAGTTGGCCGTCATGCCAGCAGACACAGGTCGGCAGGAGGTGGTTGTCGATGGTGCGCCCCGTGGTGTCCTTCTGCCGGATCGGAATCGGCTGGGTCTTCAGGATTTTGGTTTCAGGGTCGATGAAGACCCGGCTGGCGACCGTGGTGGAGGTGCCGAAATCGATGCCGACGAAGGTGGTTTCGGCAAGGGCCGCCTCGAGGCTCCCGCTCATTTCCGAATTGGGAGTCAGGAGTTGGAGGGAAATCCCCTGGTCCGGGATACCGGGTAGGCGCTCGTCCTCGGATGACCGGGTGTTCGGGATATTCTTGGGCGGGGACTCACCTTTGACCGTAGTCACCGGCGCGGGCGGTGTTTGCGGAATACCGGAGAGTTCGATGGTGATCTGCTGGATATCCTGATCCAGTACCACACTTTGGGCGGATGGAAGGTGGAGCAGAGTGCCCAGCTTCTTGATGTTCAGGAGCGCGGCAAGTGTATCCTCTGCCATCATCGCGCTATCCACGCCCTGATGAGAAATTTGGTTCCGCAGGTTGATAATGGCCTCACAGGTGATGTAGGCGATGTGCTGCTCGTCGTGGGATTGGATGTGTTCAAGAACCGGTCTCAACTGGTGCTTGAGGACGTGGCACAGCGAAACGAGATCCAGTTTGCCGAGGGTTTTGATTTTTCCCTCCTGGATGTCGAGCGTCTGGCTGCCGCGCATCCTGACCCCTCGCACCATCACGTCCCACCAGTTCGAGCTGCCGGAACAGATCTTCGGTAGGGCGTCTTTCAGCACCTTGTGGATGTGCTTTTTTAGCACATCGAGATGTTGCTGGACGGTGGCGGTGTGGGGGTCTTGCGACATGGTCGTGGGTTGTTTGAGAATCGTAGTTTGGCGGGACTCAGGATGGACGTGCTGCCTGTTTGGTCTCGTTGCTGTAGTGCAGTTCGTTCCAGCGGCAGCCGTCGAATTTGGCAGAGCCTTTGAAGTCTTGGGATTTCTCGTCCCAGGTCCAGAACCAGGGGAAGTCGGCTTTGGGGCGCTGGGGTTCGGTGCCGCGGTCCTTGGTCCACTTGATGTTGGGCTTCCAGCGGAGGATGCCGGAGTCTTTCTTTTTGACGTCGCGGGCTTGAAGGAAGGGGCGGATGTTGAGGCGGACGCCGTCGTTGAGATCCGGGTGCCAGCCGATGGGCTGCTCGTGGAGGGGCTTCCAGCGGACGAAGAGGTCGTAGGGTGGCTCGCCGTGCAGGATGTGCTTGAGCTCCTGTTGGAGAAACTCGGCGGCCAGGAGGCGGTCTTCGGCGCCGGGGACGCCGTTGTTGGCATCGTCCTGCTGGCGGCGGATCCAGTCGCCGAGGTAGGCGTAGGTGAGGTTTTCCAAGAGCTTGTGGCCGGCACCGTCCGCGGCGGCGAGCTTGTGGTAGTTGACCAGCGCGTGGAAGCCGTCGGGCCGGCCGTCCCAGATGTGCCAGATGAAGGGGCGGTGGTGGAAGAGCTTGCAGTGCTGCTCGAAGAACTCGTCCTGTAACCAGTCTTCCAGCTTGGTCTTCTTGGAGCCGGTGTCGGCGAGGAGCTGGCGCTCGTTCCAGCCGTCTCCGGCGAAAGCAGCGTCGAGCAGCTTGCGCAGGCGCTCGGCAGCCTTGGGCTCGCCGCGCAGCGGGTTCAGGCAGACGATGCCGTCGTCGTCGGCGAAGGATTCGAGACCGTCCGGGCCGAGCGCCGGGCAGTCGGGAAACTCCGATCCGGTCTGGCGCGGCCACTGAAAGCCGAGCAAGCGGGCAACGGCGACCTGCAACGGCTGGTCGGAACCCTTGGGATGGCCGTCGAAGAGCCATTGCGTCGGGTCGTCGCTGTGGGGCTTGGGCAGGCCGTCGGGGTATTTCTCAGCGGCGATTTTCTGCCAGTATCCCAAGTCGAAGGGAACCTTTACAAGAGTAGCGTTAGTTACACTTACCTTCTGATCAATTCTCCGGACAGCCTTCTTGTACTCGCCAGATTCGCAGTATACCCACAGAGCGAGTGCCACATCTTTGTTACAGGTGACAACTGCGGAACAATTATTGTCGAAAAAATCGCCGGAATAGATCGTGGCGGGAAGGGTCCGCATTTGAGAGACCGCCACCCCCCATTTCCCAAGAGCGTCCAACCCTTGAACCCTTGCCCCACTGCTTTGAGAAAGATGGCCGCACCCATGTTCCCAAAGGAGAATGTGCTCGCGACCCCCATAAGGTATTTCTGACCCTACCGTTCCCTGTTGAAATTCCCATTCATCCGACTTGGCAGGCAGCTCCCAGTAGCATCGTCCAAACAACGGGTAATCCGCTGATGCGATTCCTTGCAATGCCCGAGCATGCTCTTGAAGGAGACTACCCTCACTAGACAGTGACATCGTGATTCGATGATCAGGGTTGTGATACTGACCCTCTTGAGAGAGGTCGCCCATTTTCCCTCGGCAGAGCAACTGTATCTTTTCCTCGATTGTCGGCATCTTGAGAGCATCAATTGCAGCCATCTTGAAAGATGCGTCAGGAGGATCTGCTGCAACGATTGCCAATGTCGCAACCGGCCCGCGATCACCGAAGGCCTGCCAAGCTTCTTCCCCAAGTGCGGCGATCAGATTTACACGGCGATTAGTAAGAAGCGCTTTCCTGAATCTGCGGTAACTCGATAGAAACCACCAATTTTGCTGGCTCACGATCGAGCTGCTTCCACCCTTGCCGCAGAGTTCCAAACAGCGTTCAATGAAACAAGTTGCGAGATCAGCTTTCGCTTCAGGATGGGATATTTCACAATAGTCTTTCAATGCGTCATCCTGCTTTCCTCGACCAAGATATGGCACGTTAGTATTTACCAAAGTAAACTTGCCGGCGAGTATTTCCGCTGCCTTTGCCGCCCCCCTTGCTGTCACAACCATTTCATGCGCAGCGTCATCATTCGCCTCATTTGCCATTGCCTGCTCTAGCAGTGGCTGGAGTTCGTTGAAGTCAAAGCTGAAACCGGCACCTTTCACGGCTCGTGGATTGATCAGGCTTCCAAGAACGGGTGCCTTCTCGAAGAGCTCATGAAGCGCTCTCATTCCATATTGAAGGCGCTTGTCGTCCCCAGCGAGGTTCACCCAATCGGCGAGCTTGGCCTGTGGAGCGATACCGCAGCAGGCGATGTGGAGTAACGGCAGCGCTTGGTGGCCGGCGAGTTTCCACGCGGTGAGCGCGAGGTTGAATGCACCGATCTGGCAGCAGCGCGGATCAAGTTCCAGACCGTGGATGTTGTCGCGCAACACGGCGTGAACCGCATTGGCAGCGCTGAGGTCTTCATCATCCATCCGCAGGCGGGCGAGGATGGGCAGGGCGAAGACCGGGAAGTGACCGGAACCCATGCAGGGGTCGAGGAAAGTGATGGACTTGGCGTCCCGTGGCCAGCCGTCGTAAGTGCCGGCGGCGGGTTTCCATGCGTTCGTTTCCTCGTCCTGAATGAAGCGCAGGTAGGTCCAGGTGACGCCGATGCCATCGCGTTCCGGCAACGCGGCCTTAGCACGGGCGTCTTCTTCACTGGTGGCCTCGATGGGGCCGAGTTTCCCCGCCCACCACGCACCGAGGGTGTTGTGGAGTAGGAACTCGACCATGTAGTCTTCGGTGAAGAACTGTGTCACAGCAGGAATTTCATCTGGGCCCCTCGGTTCGTTTGATGAATTGACTTCTGCGTTCTTTTTCGTCTGCCAGAACTGATAGGTCCAGCCGAGCGAGTCATCGGCGGTGAAGACCGCGGGATCGAGATCGGCCAGGAGTTTCTCCAGCTTGGCCCGGTCCTCACGGGCCAGCGTGACTTCCAGCGCGGCATCGTCGTTGCGGAAGACGGCGGGCAGCATGCGCTGGGCATAGCTGCCAGCGAGATCCCAGAGGTCGCGCTGTTCCTCAAGGGCGAGTTCCTTCACATCGTCCAGCGAGAGCGCCACCTGATGCTCCGGCTCCAGCAGTAGCCCGTTCTCCGCCAGGAAGCGGGCGAAGATCATGCGGTGCCAGTGCTCGTAGCCGACGAGCTGGGCGAGGTGCGTGATGGTCTGGGCGTTGGAAAACTCGTTCCGGACATCGCCGGCCGCACGTCCGCGCTCTCGCAGGCGGTTGCGCAAGGCGCGTGCGTCCGCGTCCATGTGATCGAACGGCTTCGGCTGGTCCACGGCCAACGCCTGCAAGGCCGCGGTGGCCGCCGCCTCGGCGATGTCACGCGCCTTGACGACGGTCTTTTCCAGATCGCTGCGGAGGTCTTTGCGGAGGGTGGGCATGGTGGGTAAAAGCTGAGATGCGGAAAGCTGAGTTGCTGAAATCAGATGTCTTCGAGCGCCTCGATTAGATCCGTGATCTTGCAAGCGAGTTCCTGAAAGTCCCTGCGAGCGTCCTGCACCGCGCCGGCATGGCCGCCGATGGCACCGTCGGCTGCGGTGAGCTTGAAGATCGGCTTGCGGTGCTCCTGAGCCATGGGGATGAGGCTGCGGTAGTGCTTGATGGTCGCAAGGCAGTGGGGATCGCCGGTGGCGGGAACCTGCGATGGCGGATTCTCGTTGAGCACGGCCGCGCGATAGACGGAGGGGATGCGTTTCACCCACTTGTCGTAGGCCTTGACCGGGCGGTCCAAGCGTACACCGTATTGCTGACAGAGGTAGCCGATGGGGTGCATTCCGCCATCAGGCAAACGAAGATCGGGATGGCCGTTCGCGTCGGGGCTGTCATTCCAATTGTCGATGCGCTTTTTCCACAGGCTTTTCCAACTGCGGAGAGTTGGGCCGAGGTTCTTAAGTCCCTGTAGGGAGAAGAGATCGGCACCGAGCGGAATCACCACATAGTCGGTGGCGATGAGGACTGAACGGTTGATCGCGCCGAGGTTTGGCCCGATGTCCACGAGGATGATGTCCGCGTCGATCTGATCGGCGCCGAGCTGCATGACCTGCCAGAATGCGCTGAGGATGCGCATGGGACGGTAAAGATTGTTGTCACCCATACTGCCGGGCCACTCGGTGGAAAGCGTGTCCTCAAAGCCGGATAGTTCCACGTCTCCGGGGATGAGGTGAAGGTTTGGCGAAATCTTTCGCAATAGAGGATTTGCGATGTCGCCCACTCCCGTGAGCGGCTTGACGGCTTGATAGATGGTCGAGCCGGGTTTTGGATCGTTCCACAGGACTTCAATCTTGTCCTCGTCGAGGAAGGCGGCGGTAAGGTTGGCCTGCGGGTCGAGATCGGCGATGAGGACTGATTTCCCCATGTCGGCGAGGGTCCAGGCGAGGTGATAAATCAGCGAGGTCTTGCCGACACCGCCCTTGTTGTTGAAGAAGGTAAGGACTGGAGCACTCATGGTTTTGCTTTAAGAATGGCAACCACCGCGCTGGAGTTTGCTGCAAACTCAGGAGGCGGGTTGCCGTTTTTTTCAAGTTCTTTGCGGGCGATGGCGATGCCACGTCCGAAGGCTTGGATATATCCGAATGTCTTGAGGACATCGCCGATGTTCGGGTTGCGGTAGTCGGTGATGCCCGGTTGCCCGAAGTTCTCCGGAGTGACGTTGCCGTAAGGGCCGCCGGGGCTGTGGATCTCAATGCGGTCGTTGAACCAATAGATGCGGATGGGGGCGTTGGTGCCCTCGTAGGTGCGATGCAGCACAGCATTGTAAAGAAGCTGCTGAATGGCTGGCTGAGGATAGGGCGCTTCCTTCGAGTGAGTGGGAGCGGATACCGCATCGAGGGCGCTACGGTTGTGCGATTTGAGCTTTTCCTCGGCTCGCCGGAGCATGTCGGCCAAAGAGCCGCCGAGAGTCTCTTCATCGCTTACGGGGTCGGCGAGTTCGTTGCCGTCGATACGGAGGAACTGGATGAAGGAGCCTTCGAGAACGTCCTGAGGACTCTTGCCGATCGCGAGGAGCCCGAGGACCGTCGGAGTCGAATCAGTGGGCGACACGATCATCTTGCAAGATGCGAGGCGTTCCTCGTAGGTGCGATGGTTTTCCTCCAGAATGTCGGGAGCGAATGCGGCAGGAAGGTATTCGTTCAGGAAAATCGTCTTGGATAGATCTCCGAGTGTGGTGGATGGCACCGGATACAGATCGAAAGGCAGATTCTTATAGCGACGCTTCTCGTTGAGGATACGCTCCTCCTGTTCGTTGGCGGTGGCCCGCCTCGGTCCCGTGCGGATCCAGATGCGGCCGTTGTATTTCACCGGCGGCATGTCCGATGGCATGACTGTGACGACCGCCATGTCCGCGCCTTTCAGATGGCGTTTTTCGACTGTCATTGCCGGCATCGGCAGGATGTTGCCGTCCGACTTCATGTCGGAAAGAGTGAGAAGGAGTTGATCTGTGACCGGACATTGGGAAGGAGTGCCGTCGTCTTTGGCACCAATGAAAAGAACACCGGGGCGATTGTGGTTCGGAAGGTCATTGGCAAACGCGCAGATGGCTTGGCGTGCCTTGGTGGGGACGTCTCCCTTGAGTGTCTGCTTGCGCTCAGCAAGGTCTGACTCCGTGTCATCAAGCAGAGCTTCTAATTCAGCGTCGGAGTATCGTTGCATGTTTTACCAAGATGTGGGTTTGATGAATGTTCCCAATGTGCCGGCCGAACTGGAGTGGGACCTCACGAATAGAAAAAAAGCAGGGGCAGCCCCCGAAGGAGCCGCCCCGCGTCCTGCCATCGAGACGAACAGGAGGGATGTGAGTGTGTTGTAGCCACTCGACAGGGTGGTGGTCAAGGGGGCAGACAGGAGTTGATCGTGGATGGAGTTCACAGGACTACGGGGCCTTCCTTGAGGGCGGCGGCAATGGTTTCACGGGCATCGGCGAGCCAGGCGTCGAGGTCGGCGGCGGTGTGCAGGGTGGCGGCGGGCAGCGTGACGCGCCGGGCCTTGGGCTCCAGAAGCTTGGCTGCGGCAGAGACCAAGGCGTCCACGCGGACCGGCAGGGCGTCGATGCGGTCCTGCCAATGGGGCAGCGGTGAGCGCCGGAGGGCTGCGGCCAGCTCATCTTCGGTGCCGATGGCGGTGGATTCGCTGGAGGCGATGGGACTGTCCAGAAGCAGTTCGTGCTGCTGTTCCGGGCTGAGTTTCTGCCACGTGGCGGAGCCTTCGAGCCGGGCGACCTGCACTTCCCGCGCCTTGGCGAAAGCGTCGCGGCTGCCGGACAGCGCGGATCGCAGCGTGTCGGCGGTTTTTTTGACGAGGGGACCGCAGTGGTCCGTGGCGTCGAGAAGGAGTCGGTCGGTGAGGATGGCCTCGCTCGACTCGCGGACGGGATCCAGTCCGGCAACCTCGTCGCCGTGGTTGAGCAGGCTTTGGAGTTGTTTCCAGACGGGCAGGCGTTTCTCCGCCAAGTCCGCGAGAACTTTCCAATCGCCGGCCTGCTGCTTGAGCACTCCCGCCTGGGCGAGGATGTTCATGAGCTGCTCGTTGCCGGAGAATTTCCGCAGGTCGTCCAGGTGGGTGGTGGAAGGGCGCGCCGGCAGTGGGGATTCGCCGCCCGCGGCGTTGGCCAGCGTGGCCATCCGGTCGAGGAACTCGGCGGCCTTGGCGTTCAGGTCGTCATCCGGCTTGACCGAGATGCCAATGGCTTGGATCAGGCCCTTGAGCGCGATGCGTTCTTTGGGGCCGAGTGTGACGGATTCCGTTCGGAAGGTGGCTTTAGGTATCCGGTTTTGATCGAGGTGGCGGGGCTGGATGACCTCCCCGGTTTTGGCATCCTTGGCAATGATGCGGCCCGCGCCGTGAAGGGCGACCAAGGCGGCGTCCACGGCGTCACGCGGCCAGCCGTATGGAGGCTTTTCAAACTCGGCGCGCACGTGGCGACCTTCCTTGCCGGCACCGACGTCTTTCTCGATTTCCTTGCACACCTGATGGTCTTCGGTGGCACCTTTCCAGCCGACCGCCTGCAGGGGAGAATCGTCCCCCTTGCGGGCGCGCTCGATCGCCACGCTCCATGCCTTGTGATCAGCCTCGCCGAAACGCGGGAAGAGGCGGCTGAGGGCGTCGTCGGTGCCGTCCTGGATCTTGTCGATCAGTTCCAAAGCGTGGAGTTCCGCGCCGCCGCCCTTGAAGGCTTTGGCTGAGGAAATGACATCACGAATGATCTGCTCGATGTTCCGCTCGGCATCGCGGCGGCGGGTTTCCATCACATCACGGGCCTCTTCGGACTCGCGGGTGGTGGGGACGCCCTTGAGATCGAGCACTGCCTGTGCGGCCTTCATCCGAAGGAGGTTGTCCCGGAAGCTATCCTCGCGACTCTTGGGCAGGAAGACGAACAACACGGGGCTGTTGGGTCCTGCAGCGCGGGCCGCGTTCAGGACATCGCCGTCCGAGCATTCCCAGCCATCGCGCACCCAGATGGGAATATCCGCACCGAATTCGTCCGGAGGCTCGACGCCGAAGTGGATGAAGGTCTGGCGCGGGGTCTGGCTCACACCCTGACGCGGGCGGACGGATTTCAGGGTCTGTTCGACGGCGGCCTGCAACCGGGCTTTGCGCTCGTGGGTGACCGCAGCGGTGTCCTGGCGAATCTTCGTGAGTTCAGCTTTGAACTTGTCGTCCCATTCCGCGGACTCCCGCGTCTGGAGGTTGTATTCCTCGCCGTCGAAGAGCAGCACGCCGAGCTCGACCAACTCGGTGAGGATGGCAGGGAGCTCCTTGCGGACCTTTGCGCCGTTGAGTGCGAGGTCATCAACCAACAGATCGCCGAGCATTTCCTCGTTCGCCCTGATGCCGGTATCCACGGACTTTTCACGGGAGAGTTTGCGGATCAAGAAGACCAGGCCGCAGGTCCGGGCCATGATCCGACCTTTCTCGCTGCCGTCATCGAGTCGCAGGATGCGGTCGCTGATTTCCCGGGACAAAACACCCTGCTGCACGAGGGGGGTCTGCTGCTGGAAGAACATGAAGTCACCGGGGATGGAATGCCCGAAGGGTTCGTCCGCCACGGCTCTGAGGGCTTCATGGGTGATGCGAAGCTGGGTCCGCAGCAGCGAACTGCTGCCGGAGGGATCCACAGCATGAAGGGCGGCCTCCCAGAAACGCCGGCGCGTCGGCAGGATCGGGTAGTCGGCGACGAGGTATTCCTGGTCCTTGGTGTTCGGGCCGATGCGGCTCTTGGCCAACTGGCGTTCGATCTCGCCGGAGCACTTGTCGAGCTTGGTATCAAGAACGGACACGGCCTGCGGTTTCTTGGCCAGCAGCACCTTGCGAGTGACGGTTTCAACGTCCGCGTCGGAGAGTTCCACCGGGATGGTGAAGCGGTCGCGCAGCCATGCGAACTGCGGGGTATCGGTGCTCAGGGCGTTCTGGCCGGCCATCACGAGCAGCACCTTGGAGTCCATCTGCTTGTTGAGGGCCTCGGCGAGTTCGGTGACATGGCGGGAGCGGTCCTTGTCGTCGCCGATGTAGTGTTGAACCTCGTCGAGGATGAATGCGGTGAGGGGCATCGAGCCGCCGCCCTGCATCGTGAGCACCTCCTTGGTCACGCGGATAAACTCGGAGGTGCTGATGTCCGTCTGGCTGGGAAACTGTTCACGAAGCAGCTGGCGGACTTCCTTTTCGTCACCAAGTCCGGGATCCGCGGCGAGGACCGCCTTGCGGATGAAGGGGCTGACGTAGAGGTCGGCGAGTTCACGATCAAACTCCTTGCCGGCGTCTTCGACGTGTTTGCGCACCTTGTCATAGAATCCCTTGTCCTTGAGGTAGAGGCAGAACATCGCCTGGTTGTAGGCGGCGGGAAAACCACAGGACTTGAAGAGGATGCCGAGGACCGTCAGCCGGGCGCTTTCCGACGAGCCCTCGGGCATGGTGCCGGAGACGGCGAAAAGACCGCCGCCGACTTTCCGGCCCGCGGTGTCGAGTTCCTTGAGAGATGCGAGGATGTCCTGCGTGAGGTCGGGGGCGAGGGAGCGAGCCGTGGCGCCGTCGGCGAACTCGGTGTTTACCCAGAGGTGGCAGAGCATCTTGAGCAGGTGGGATTTCCCGGAGCCGTAAAATCCGCTCACCCACGACGCGCGCTGGGCGTTCGAGCTCAGGTTTCCGAGGAACGAATCAAGGATGCGCTGCATGCCCTTGGCGTATTGGCCCTCGCACACGAAGTGCTCCAACTCGTAGCGCAGCATTTCCACCGCCTTGGAGTTCTCCGCCTCGGACACGAGCCGTGCCTGTCCATCGTTCGCCAGATTCGCAGAACGGGGGTCGCGGCTGAAGAGTTCGTAGTTCTTGTTCATAGGTAGGCGACTTCGGTGAGAGTGATCGGATAGGCCATGTAGCCCCAGCCATCCCGGGCATCGAGCAGGCGATAGACGTTCTTCTCGTGGCTGCCCGGAAAGAAAACGATGAGGCGTCCGCGAACACAGCCTTCCAGTTGCTTCAGCACGGAGGAGAAATGGGTGAAGCCGAAGAGGGTGCCGACACCGAAGACGCCGAGCGCTTCGTCGTCACCCATGGAGTCGAGCCGGGCGCGGATCGCATCGGCCACGTGGGTGGTGAACTCGGTTTCCAGCTTCTGCTTCAGGTCGTCCGGGAATTCGTAGTAGTCCGCCGCGTAGTCCTGAGACGCCATCCACTCGGGGAAGGAGTCGTCGAGGTCGACTTCCTGCCACGGGTGGGCCGCCTTCAGACAAGCCTGGCGGAACAGATCCTTCTTGGCCCGCAGGCGCAATTCGTCCTCCTTCGGATAGACGACGAAGATCGTCTTTTCCGGTGACGAGAGGTTCTGCTGCCACTGGAGCGAAATGTGGTCCTCGAACTTCTTGGCGAGTGTCTCAATCCGATTCATGGAGTGCCTCGATTTCGGTTGCGGTTAGGAGGTCGGGGAAGCTGACGTCGATGACGTCGCCCGCCATGCGGAAGCGGATCAGTCCTGACATGGACGCGGTGGAGGCGATCCTCGCGATCACGTCGGGAGTCGCATCCAAGACCTGACACCAGTAGGTGCGAAGGATGCCCGGGCCACGGATACCTTGGAGGTACCCGAGGAACAGGGCCATGACGACCGGGCCGGCGCTTGGTTTCACCAACGCCCGTTTCTTGAATGTGCGCCCTTCCAGATGGCCGGATTGCGCCCAACTGGACGCGGCGTTCCGAACGACCTTGTCCAAGGTGGCTTCGTTGAGGCGGTCCTTGGTGGCTTTCCTCAACGACTCCGCCATGACCGCACGGTCAAACGATTGGCCAACACGAAGTTCCAGCACGCTGGATGCGGTGCTTCTCAAGAGGGGGTCACGGGCGAGGGCGACTAGCAGCGCAACGAGCGCTTGTCCGGCGGGATCGAAATTCCATAAGCGGACCAACTGCCGGAAAATGGGAATGGAACGGTCGAGTCCGTAGAGTTCGGCGAGACGCTGGGCGCTGAGTTTTCGGGTGGAAACGGTGGCCTTGCCCAGCGCATTGTCCTCGATGATGGCGGAGAGGTATTCGTCGCGGCTCGCTTCCGGTCCACAAATCGAGAGGAGCGCGCTCAGTTCCGCGAGCATCATTGTGCGGCTCGTGTGCGTGCCCTTGTCGCCGGAGCGGAATCCAAAGCTTGGATTAAACCGTTGCATTTCGCCGGCAAACTTGCCGGCATTCGTGAGACTTGTCGAGAGAATTTGCGTTGGATGGTGTGAGGCATGCCCTTCGATACTGAGTCGAGTCAGATCGAGCGGCCATCCGGGTGAGAGCAAGTTTCAGAGCAAAACATGGTGCCGGGAGCGAAGTGAAAGGATTGTTTTTGAAAGCATTCGTGAATCCAAACCGGTCTTCGGGCTGTGGGAGTAACCTGCCCGTTGGCTTCAACTCGATCCCGATTCTGGCAAACGAGTGGCGATTTCCGCATGCTTTTCCGGATCGGAATCCTTAAGAAAACCTCCTAGCAGTCTGTCGGACTTGGAGCGAGCCTGAGGTATTCCACTTGTTGGATGGGCCGGGGGTCGGTCGCCGGCCTGATTCATTTTGGCTGTCGATAGGCGACCACCATCGAGCCCGAGAATTCGCCGGTGGCTCCG
>JAUTCT010000130.1 GCA_030673875.1 Verrucomicrobiota bacterium JB025
GTTCTGTCAGACATTCCGGCATAGTGGGCCACTACATATAGAGTACAAGTGAAATATCGGACAATATGAACTACTACTCAAAGTGAGGTAGCCCTGGATGAGGCGCTCGATTCCGGTATGAACCGAGGACATCGGTAACAAACTGACCGAGGACATGGGTTATACCAACACACAGAATGAACTGGTAGAATGGAGGTGGATTGATGGGTGTCTGAGTCGGCGCTTCGCGGAGGATTTGAATCCGGGCCATTTTCCGCAAGCACTTCGTTGCTCGTCAGTTACGGGGCACGCCCCGCGCCCTCCTCGTGCCTTGGTCCTGCGGAAAATTGCTCCGGCCATTCTACCAGCCGATTCTGTTCACTGGTATTATCCCTTGAACGGGTTGATGACTCTGACCCCTCCATCGTCGTGACCGTCGCCGATGTCCTCGGAGGGATTTTCGCGGCAATCTGCTGCCTTGGCGGCTGCGACGATCGCCGAGTCCCAATAAGAAAGTCGGTAACGGGCTTTTGATGGTGAGGGCGTCATCCTGCACGGCCAAGGTGATGTTCAGTGACTAGCGACAGGAGGTAGCGATTGCGTGGCTTTTTGAAAGAAAATGCCCTGTGTGACTTGGCGCTTGTTGGGCGGGTCACGCGGGGCATGAGGATTTTAGATTGAAGATGGCGATTCGGAGATCGCCTTTCCTTGATGCGACAGGAATGCCGCATCTGCTCACTGGCAGGCTTCGCATTCGCCGCCGTTGAGCATGGCGTCGATCGAGCAGGCTTGTTTTTCGGCCTCGGTGGGTTCGGGTTTGGGGCCGGCGGCAAAGCCGCGGACTTCCTTTTTCACGTCGATGGTGGATTTTTCGATATTGGATGCCTGGAGGGTGCGGAGGTAGTAGGTGGTTTTGAGGCCCATGCTCCAGGCGCGGCGGTACATGTGGGAGAGGCTTTTGAGGTCGGGGGTGGCGAGGAAGAGGTTGACGCTCTGGGATTGGTCGATCCATTTCTGGCGGCGAGCGGCGGCGTCGATGAGGTATTCGAATTCGATGCCGAAGACGGTTTTGTGTTTCGCCTTGAGGTTGTCGGGGATGGATTCGATCGAGTCGAGTTCTCCGTCGAAGTATTTGAGTTGGTCGAGCATTTGCCGGTCCCAGAGGCCGGCTTTCTTGAGATCGCGGACGAGTTCGGAGTTGAGCACGATGAAGTCGCCGGAGAGGTTGGATTTGACGTAGAGGTTTTTGTAGTTGGGCTCGATGCACGGGGTGGTTCCCATGATGTTGGAGATGGTTGCGGTGGGAGCGATGGCGAGCACGTTGGAGTTCCGCATGCCGTGTTCGGCGATTTTTTCGCGGACGACCGACCAGTCCATTTTTCCGCCGCGCGGGATGTCGAGCGGGATTCCGCGTTCGTCCTCCAGCAGGTCGACGGTGTCCTGTGGGAGGAGGCCGCGGTCCCATTTCGAGCCCTTGTAGGATCCGTAGGTTCCGCGTTCGGCGGCGAGTCCGGAGGATGCACTATATGCGTAGTATGCGATGGCCTCCATCATTTCGTCGTTGAAGTCGACGGCGGCGTCCGAGGCGAACGAGAGGCCGCGTTTGTAGAGGGCGTTCTGCAGGCCCATGACGCCGAGGCCGATCGGGCGGTGGCGGGAGTTGGCGGTTTTCGCGGCCTCGGTCGGGTAGAAGTTGATGTCGATCACGTTGTCGAGCGCGCGGATGGCGACGGTGATCGTTTCCTTGAGCATTTCGTGGTCGATGGCGCCGTCGTCGGTGATGTGGGTGTCGAAGACGACGGATCCGAGGTTGCAGACGGCGGTTTCCTCGTCGGATGTGTTGAGGGTGATTTCGGTGCAGAGGTTGGAGGAATGGATGACGCCGGCGTGGTCCTGTGGTGAGCGGACGTTGCAGGGGTCCTTGAAGGTGATCCAGGGGTGGCCGGTTTCGAAGACCATCTTGAGCATGGATTTCCAGAGTTCGATGGCGGGGATCTGGCGGGACCAGATTTTTCCTTCGGCGGCCATGGCTTCGTATTGTTCGTAGCGTTGTTCGAAGGCCCTGCCGTAGAGGTCGTGGAGGTCCGGGGTTTCGTTGGCGCGGAAGAGCGTCCATGTCTGGCGGGCCTCCATGCGTTTCATGAACAGGTCCGGGATCCAGTTGGCGGTGTTCATGTCATGGCAGCGGCGGCGTTCGTCGCCGGTGTTTTTGCGGAGTTCGAGGAAGTCCTCGATGTCGTTGTGCCAGGTTTCGAGGTAGGCGCATCCGGAGCCGCGGCGTTTGCCGCCCTGGTTGACGGCGACGAGTTGGTCGTTGTGGAGTTTGAGGAAGGGGATGACGCCCTGGGATTCGCCGTTGGTGCCCTGGATGTAGCCGCCGGTGCCGCGGACGGCGGTCCATGAGCCGCCGAGTCCGCCGGCCCATTTGGAGAGGAAGGCGTTTTCGGCGATGCCGCGGATCATGATGGATTCGATGGTGTCATCGACCTTGTAGAGGTAGCAGGATGAGAGTTGGGAGTGGAGGCTGCCGGAGTTGAAGAGGGTGGGGGTGGAGGAGCAGAAACGGCGGCCCTTGTAGAGGTTGTAGAGGCGGATGGCCCAGTCTTCGCGGTTTTCGGGTTCTTGTTTGAATAGTCCCATGGCGACGCGCATCCAGAAGAACTGGGGAGTTTCGAGGCGGCGGGGTTTGGCACCGGTTTTGTCGATGATGAGGTAGCGGTCGTAGAGGGTCTGGATGCCGAGGTAGTCGAAGTCGAGGTCGGCGGAGGGGTCGAGGGCGTCGGCGAGTTTGTCGATGTTGTAGGCCTCGAGCAGGGCGGGGCTGAGGCGTTTGATGGCGATGCCGTGTTTGAGGTAGGATTTGAAGGCGGTTTTGTGGGCGGCGCGGAGTTTTTCGATGCCGTCGCGGGAGATCGACCAGTCGAGGACTTCCTCATAGATGTATGAGAGGAGGATTCGGCCGGCGAATTTGGCGAAGTCAGCGTCGCGCTCGATGAGGGTTTTGGCGTTGAGGATGATGGTGTCGCGGAGGTCTTTTTCGGAGATTTCGGATCCGATTGAGCGGCGGAGTTCGCGGTCGATTTCGGATTCGCTGAGGGTGAGGTTGAGGCCGATGGATGCGAAGGCGACGCGTTTGCGGAGTTCGGAGCCGTCCCAGAACGACGATTGTCCGTCGTGGGTGGTGACGGTGACGATGAATTCCTGGTTGGGGTCATCGGCGGTGGCTTCGGCTTCTTCGCGGAGCAGTGAGCGCTGGGCGCGGTAGAGGATGTAGTGTTCCGCGGCCTTGAAGTGGTTCTGGCGCATGAGTTCCTCCTGGACGAGGTCCTGGACGTCCTCGATGTGGACGAACGATTGGTCGCCGCGGCGGATGCGTTCGGTGACGCCGCGGGCGACGTCGATGGCGGGTTCCGGGTTTTCCTTGATGGTGAGGAAGGCCTTGCGGACGGCGATTTCGATTTTGGTTTCCGACCAGGGGACGACGTTGCCGTTGCGGCGGATCAGGCGGACGGGCAGGGTGTTGGGCGAGGCGTGGGTGTCGACGGAGCCGGTTTTTTCCATTGAGCGGCGGAAGGCGAGGGATTTGGCGACGTCGTAGGCTTCGTTTTCGAGCAGGGCTTTTTCGATGAGCAGGTAGAGGTCGGCTTCGGAGAGGCGGAGGCGGCCGCCGGTATCGAGTGAGTTGGTGAGGGAGTTGGCGACGGCGTGTGCGACGTCGGAGACGAACTTGCGGTTTTGCGCGGTGAAGATGGCGTCTTCGTCGTGGCTGCGCGAGATGAGGAGGTCGGTGAGGGAGTTGCCGATGGCGTCGGCGACGTCTTCGAGTGAGAAGTGGGAGTCGGTGTCGCCGCGGGTGACGACGATGTCCGCGAGGGGTTGGCGTTTTTCCGATGGCAGGACCTCGCGCCATGCGTATCCGCGGTCGGCGGGCGGGAGGGAGAAGCGGTCGGTGATGACTTGTTTGAGGATCAGGTCTTCCTTGGGGTCGATGGCGCGGTACATGGAGGTGGGGTGGCGGGAGTTGGGAGCGGACGGGAGCGGATGGCGGGAGATCAGAGTTCGTCGTCGTCGACGGAGGCGAGGGCGGATGCCTTTTGGTATTCGGTGACGCGGCCTTCGAAGAAGTTGGTTTCCTTTTTGATGTCCATCATTTCGGCGAGCCAGGGGAACGGGTTGTTGGTGTTTTCCTGGAGTGGTGGGAGGCCGCAGGAGGTGAGGCGGCGGTCGGCGATGTAGTCGATGTAGGACTCGAAGTCTGCGGCGTTGAGGCCGAGTGAGGAGACGGGGAGGCAGTCGCGGATGAATTTTTTCTCGAGGCGGATGCCTTCGGCCATGGTGGCGCGGAGGTCCTGTTTGAAGTCCTCGGTCCAGATGTCGGGGTTTTCGGTGACGAGGTCCATGAGGAGGTTGCGGAGGAGTTCGATGTGGTTGGACTCGTCGCGCAGGGTGTAGCGGAACATGGTGCCGATGCCGGGGAATTTGTTCTGGCGGTAGAGGCTGAGGATCATGCCGAAGAGGCCGTAGAACTGGGTGCCCTCCATGCACTGGCCGAAGAGGAAGATGTTTTTGGCGAGGGCTTGTTTGTTTGCGGTGACGGTGAGGTCGACGTCGCGGCGGAGGGCGCGGGAGTTGGAGACGACGTAGTGGTTTTTCTCCTTGATGGTGGGGATGTCCTCGAACATGGCCTCGCATTCGTGTGGGTTGAGGCCGATGGATGAGAGCATGTAGACGAGGCTGTCGGCGTGGATGTTTTCCTCGTGGGCGTGGCGGCCGAGCACGAGTTTGAGTTCCGGGGCGGTGACGAGTTCGCGGATGACGTGGAGGATGTTGTCGCCGACGATGCCTTCGGCGGCGGAGAAGTATCCGATGCCCATTTTGATGATCCAGCGTTCGGGTTCGCTGATTTCATTCGAGCGCCACTGTTCGACATCCTTTTGCATGGTGATGTCCTCGGGTTCCCAGTGGTTGTTCTTCATCGTTTTGTATAGGTCGTATGCCCACTGGTATTTGAGTGGGAGGATGTTGAAGAACATCGTTTCACGGCCGTTGATGATACGTTTTGCAGCGAAGGCTTCTTCGGCTTTGGCTGCGTCGAGAGTGAAGGTGCGGTCGCCGAGGGTGACGGTGGTGGTGGACATGAGTGAGGAGAGGAGTGGCAGGAGTGAACGGGAGCGCGGTGGCGCTCGCACAGCGTGGCAGAGAATGCCTTAAGAGGCTAGAAAGCGTCAATCTTGATCTTGCTCATATGGTATAAACAAATTATTCACAATACAAGATGTTGGGGTTTTGTTCCGGCCTGTCTGGGGCAAAAGCTCGATTTCAAGGGGGTTGGCGGTGGTGGTGGGGAGGGTGGGGTGCTGGATCTAGGGTGCCGGGAAATTACTAACCGATCGGCTGCTGGGATCGAGCGGGGGAAATTTGAAAAAGTTGGTCAGGAAAAGCGAAGGATCGGGCGCTTGTGGGTGGGGTGGCGCGGTTGAATGGCGGAATTACGGGGGAAAAATTTTATGCCTGAGATATCAGGAGGCGTGCGGGATGGCGGAATTGATAAAATATGCGGATATCTGTGGGTTCGGGCGGGGTGTCCAGCGACAATTAGAAATTCCCTCAGCGACAATTAAAACTGACCACCGACGACAATTACTCTCATAGCGGTTTGGGGGTGGATTTGAGAGCGCGGGGTTCCGGCGGAGGGAGGGAAGCGAGGCCGGCGGAGCCGGACC
>JAUTCT010000131.1 GCA_030673875.1 Verrucomicrobiota bacterium JB025
TCGAATCCGTCCGGAAAGCCACCGGAATACTCATCACGTCGTGTTCTGTCAGACATTCCGGCATAGTGGGCCACTACATATAGAGTACAAGTGAAATATCGGACAATATGAACTACTACTCAAAGTGAGGTAGCCCTGGACGCTTGTTTGCTTTTCCCCTGGCCTTATCCACCGTCGAGGACGGTTCGGCCGTGGCGAAATTTCCGAATGAAGTGCAATAAAATGCCAGGCATATAGTAGTTCGAGTCGCGTGAAATGCCTTTGGGACAAGGGGTTATCGGATGTTTGTGACTGGTGAAGAGTGGGGCGGATTTTGTCTCATTGGCTCCTCCGTGGCTTGAGCGTTGGGGCGAAGGTGCGGCTCAAGGGCATCCGCGACGAACCAGGGCGGTCGGTGCTGGAAACCTTTGGTTGGAGGGGGCTCGGTAGGGACGCCTCGATGAGGCGTCCGCCGAGTGGTCGAACGACGTTCTCATCCGAAGCACCGGACGCCCCGGCGGTGCGTCCCTAGCGATGTGGTGGAAAGACGGAGGCGGATGTCACTGGCCGTTCCAGGTGAAGGTGTCTCCTTTGGGGAGGTCTTTTTCGAGGGTCTGGTCCTGGTAGCGGAGTTTGAGGGGCTGGCCGTGGAGTGAGCGGATTTTCGCTTCGGTCAGCTGGCCGTCTTTCCAGGCGATATCGACTTCGAAGCCGCCGCGGGCGCGGAGGCCTTGGACGGAGCCTTGCTTCCACACGCTTGGCAGGGCGGGGAGGAGGTGGACTTCGCCGTCGTGGCTTTGCAGCAGCATCTCGGCGATGCCGGCGGAGGCGCCGAAGTTGCCGTCGATCTGGAAGGGCGGGTGGTTGCAGAAGAGGTTGTCCATGGTGCGGCCGCGCAGCAGGTCCATGAGCAGTTTGCGGGCGCGGTCACCGTCGTGGACGCGGGCCCAGAAATTGACTTTCCAGGCGTAGCTCCAGCCGGTGCCGCGGTCGCCGCGGGTCTCGAGCGACTTGTGGGCGGCTTCGTAGAATTCGGGCGTCGCGTTTTTGGTGATCTGCTTGCCGGGGTGCAGGCCGTAGAGGTGCGAGGTGTGGCGGTGGTCGACGTCGACTTCCTCGTAGTCTTCGATCCATTCCATCAAGCGGCCGGTTTTCTTGCTGATCTGGAGCGGCGCGAGATTGGCGAGGGCTTTTTCGATTTCTTTGCGGAATTCGGCATCATAGTTGCCGCTCGGGTCGATGGCATCGCTGGCTTCGAGCAGACCTGTGAAGAGGTCGTGGATGATCTGCAGGTCCATCGTCGCGGCGTAGGTGAATTCGGTCTTGGTGCCGTCGGGCAGGATGAACTCGTTCTCCGGCGAGTGCGACGGATTGGTCACCAGTTTGCCGGCATGTGGGGTGCCCTCCGGGGCCTCGATGAGGAAATCGAGCATGAACTCGGCGGCTCCCTTCATCAGCGGGTACGCACGTTCCTTGAGGAAGGCATCATCCCGGTTGAAGCGATAGTGCTCCATCATGTCGCGCACCGTCCAGGCCGCGCCGAAGGGCCAGACGCCGTGCACGCCGTCGGCGGGAGCGGTCATGCCGTAGATGTCGGAAAGGTGGTGGATCACCCAGCCATCGGCACCGTAATGGACCTTGGCGGTGTGTTTGCCGGAGGGAACGAGGCTTTCCAGGTAGTCGAACATCGGCAGGTGGCAATCGGCCAGATTGGTGATCTGGGCGGGCCAGTAGTTCATCTGGAAGTTGATGTTGAAATGGTAGTCGCTGTTCCAGGGGGCGTTGTAGGACTGGCACCATTTGCCCTGGAGGTTGGCGGGCAGGGTTCCGGGGCGGGAGCTGCTGATCAGCAGGTAGCGGCCGAACTGGAAGTAGAGCGCTTCCAGCTGCGGGTCGAAGGAGTCGCCCTTCAGCGAGCGGCGGCGTTCGTTGGTGGGCTTGTTGACGGCCTTGGTGGTGCCGAGGTCGAGCTTCACCCGGTTGAAGAACGACTGGTGGTCGGCGATGTGGTCGGCGCGGATTTCCTCGTAGGCCTTGGTGCCGGTGAGCGCACGAAGCGGATTCTCGCAGCGGGCGTGGGCGTCGCCTGATAGATCGGTCGCGTTGTTGTAGCTGGTGGCGCCGTTGAGCAGCAGCGTGACTTCGTCGGCCTTGCTGACGGTGAGTTTGCCGTTGTTGCAGGAAACGGATCCGCCGTTGACGCGCGGCACGAGCTGGGCTTCGAAATCGATGCCGAGTTTGCCCTTCAGGACCAGGCGGTTGCCGTGGGCGGATGTCATGGTGGCATTTTCGCGGGAGAATTCGGCGTTGAAACTGATCTGGCCCGGGCGGTCGGCTGTCAGGTGGATCACGATCACCTGGTCCGGCGCGCTGACGAAGACCTCGCGGACGTGCTCCACGCCGTCGATGGTGTACTGGGTGCGGCTGATCGCGGTGGTGAGGTCGAGGTCGCGGCGGTAGCCGGAGACTTTTTCGGTATCGGGAAAATCGAGGAAGAGATCCCCGAAGGTTTGGTAGGATTTGATCTTGTACGGGCTGCCCATCATCTTGGACTTCGCCAGACTCTTGGCCTCGTTGTTCTTTCCTTCGAACAGCAGACGCCGGACTTCGGGAAGGGCCTCGAGCGCTTCGGGGTTCGTGTAGTCGATCGGCACGCCGTCCCAGAGGGTTTCCTCGTTGAACTGGATGCGCTCGTGGTTGATGCCGCCGAAGACCATGGCGGCGAGCCGGCCGTTGCCGACGGGCAACGCCTCTTCCTCCCATAGGGCCGCGGGCTTGCGATACCAGAGTGTTAGAGGCTCTGTTGGCGGCTCTGCGGGGTCGGAGTATTCGAAGTCGACCTTCGGGTTGTTAGGCTCGGGCGGTTGTTTCGGCCAAGCGGTGGCGAGGCTCGGGACGAGCAGGGACAGGAGGATGGAACTGACGGCTTGTCGGGACATGAGTCGATGATGGTGGGAGCCGGGAAATGTTAGGTGAGTGAAACGAGCAATTGCTGCCCTTGTTGGATCGTGACACCGGCGGGAAACTTCAGCAGGTAGCGACCGGCTTCCGAGCTGAAGCTGGCATCGACCGGTTTTCCATCGATCTCCACTTTGGCGCTCGTCGCCGATGTTCCGTCAACCTGATCCAGCGAAAGCTCCTTCAGCGCGAGCTTGCCGTAGCGCAGCTCGATGCCTGCGGATTGTTTTCCGGCCTCCACTTTCTGGGTGAAACGGCCCCAGCCATCGGCGGTGGTGAAGGCGGCGCGGAAGTCGTTCTGGTTCATGCGGGGTCCGAAACCGAGCTTGCCCTCGGGGCCGTCGTAGCGGTAGCCGCAGATCGCCATGAAGGCGCTGTAGCTTGCCAGCGCGCGGGCGTAGTGATCGCCGCACTCGACTTCGTTGTAGGGGTTGCGCTTGGCTGGCTGATAGCGGTCGTTGATCGCCTTGCCGACCGCCAGGCCCTCTTCCAGCATGCCCTCCCAGATCATCAGGGCCGAGACCTGCCATTCGAAGCCGGACATGCACTCGTTGAAGTAGCGGTGGAAGTTCGTCTTTTGCGCGTTCTCCTTGCCATGAGGCCAGGTGCACATGACCAGTCCCGCGTCGCCTTCCGCGGCGAACCAGCGGCCCGCCTTGTCCTGCTTGCGGAAGTCTCCGACGTTTGGCGAGAAGTTGTATTTCCAAAGCGACTCAAGCGCCCTGCGGGTTTTGTCCCGCGGCATCACCGGATCGAGACCGAGGTTGCGGAGCCAGAACTCGCCTAACACCTGATCGATGTGGCAACCGGTCGTCGAACCAATCGTCTTCTCCGGGGGGGTCTCGGGAATGTGGATGAAATAGCCGTAGTCCTCGTGCCACAGCTGATCGAGCATGGCGGCGGCACCTTTGGAGACGAGTGCTTCGTAGCGATCGGCCACTTTTGGTTCGTTCATTTGCCGGGCCATCACGGCGGATGCCTTGAGCGCGGCGTGATAGAGATTGATCAGCCATGGCACCTGCCCGTGCCAATCCTTATCGAGCGTGTTGTGCTGGCCGCCTGAAAGCATGCCGTCCCCGTCCTTGTCCCACTTCTTGATGACGTAGTCCATCGACCGCTTGGTGCGGTCCCAGATGCTTTCGAGGAAACCGTAGTCGGTGGTCATCTGGCTTTCGCGGAAGACGCGGATGATCGACCCGCACTGGCCATCGACCGCCTCACGGAATGTCTTTTCAGAGCAGCGGAAATTCATCGCGCCGGTGTCGGGTTTCGAGCTGAGTCCGAAGTCCACCTTGTCGCGGCACTCGCGCTCGATCACCGGGAAAAGGCGGGCCAGTCCCTGGGCGTAGTGCCAGACGTGGGTGCAGTTGCCTTCGCAGCAGGTCACGCCCTCGTCGAGTCCGTAGCGGCCGTCCTGCTCGGCAAGGCGCGATGTCAGCTGCGTCTGCATGCAGTCGACCGGGATGAAGGCTCGTTCCAGCAGCCAGTAGGGCAAGGTCGAGTCATACCAGGTGTCGACCCATTCCTTGGTCGTGTCATGCAGTTCCGTTTCCCGTTTGGCGACACTGGCGGCCGCGTCGCCCGCGTTCTGCCAGAGGGTGGCGTAGTAGTTGACGTCCCGGGTCCACTCCTTGCGTCCGAATCCCTGCACATACCGTGCGTTCGGGAATCGCCAGGAGAGCGTGAACGCGACGGTTTTGCTTTCGCCCGGGGCGAGCTTCAGCCTTCGGCCCAAGGATGCGAAGGCCTTGTCGCTGAAGGGGCGCTCTTGCACGTCCCTGGAGGCTTTGTCAGGTGCCTCCACCGCGAAAAGGCCGGTGGTTCCCGGTTGGGACCGCATCGTGTCCATCAGGTCCGGTTTCGCGTCGCCTAGCAGGCCAAGCGCGACCGCACCGAAGTCATTGGCGAGGTCGAGCGGTGATTCCCCGCCGTCGAGCGACTTGGCCCAGAGTTCGACGACCGACAGTCCGTCCAGTTCGCGATACTGGCTCAGGCGCAGCCCATTGGCGTTCTCTTTTCCGCTGCGATGGTTGGAGAAATTCTCGATCCAGCCTGCGATGGCGACTTCCTGTTCCTGATCGGACGGGTTTTCGATCGTGTAGCGCATCACGATCACGGGGTAGCTGGAATCGTCGCGGTTCAGCGGGATGAACGGCGTGTAGGCTTCCAGTTGGACCTTCACCGGGCAGTCGGCGTCGGCATAGCGCACGTCGCCCATTGGATACTGGTTGGTGAAGACGATGTCGCGGAAGCCATCGGCATCCAGCGTGAAGACGCGCGTTTGATCGCCGGAACCGACCTGCAGGGCGAATCCCTGATCCATCGGGCTGTGGGCCGCCTCCGGCTTCAGGTATTTGTTTCCTTTGCCGATGTCCTCCCACTTCATGTCCGGTTCGCCATCGAGATTCCAGCACCAGAGCCGACCGTCGCCACCGAGGTAGACCTGGCCGGTGGAGATGCCGTTGATCGGCATGCCGATGAATTTGAAATCCGTGCGGGTCGCCGCGAGTGGTTTGCCTTTGTCGTAGAGGCTGGCGATCCAGTCTTTGGTGAGCTTCTTGTCGGATGGGATGATTTTTTCAAAGTCCGCCTGGGTGAAGGGGCCGGCCATCACCCGCAGGCCGCCGGCCATCAGCGAGGCCGAGGCCAGAGTGCCCGCCTTGATGAAGCCGCGGCGGGAAAATGGGGCGGGCGAACAGCCGCCGGGTTGGCAGCCGCAGGGGGTTTCTTCCGTGAGTTTGTTCATGCTTGTGCAAGCTAATGATCGAGTCTGGTTGGGAGAGCGTGGTTGGGCGGGGGTGATGCGAGGATACCCGCACGCGCGGGGTGCGTCTATCATGAGGGGTGCGGGGGATTTGCGCACCCGGTTGACCTGATCTGGGGTCGGGTGGCATTTCGGCGCTGGCGGGCGCCGGAGATCAACAGTTTTCGCAAATCGATCCGAAAAACTGAGTGCCGTGAGCGCGTAGGGAGTTTTTACTCCTGTTGATCATGATGAAATCCCTCTCCTCCCTGATGGCCGCCACTCCTTTTTTATCGGTTTTCCTGCTGGCGGTGCCGACCGCGCAGGGGGCCCGGCACGACATGGGCGAGTCGCACAACCCCAGCGCCGACCTTCATTTCACCGGGGATGCACCGGCACCGGAGGAGGCGCTGACGCTGTGGTACCGGAAACCGGCGACGAAGTGGGAGACCGAGGCGCTACCGGTCGGCAACGGGCGGATGGCGGCGATGGTTTTCGGCGGGGTGGACCGCGAGCGGATCCAGCTCAACGAGGAGACCGTCTGGGACGGCGAGTACAAGGACCGGCACAATCCGAAGGCGCTGGAGGCGCTGCCGGAGGTGAGGCGCCTGCTTTTCGAGGGGAAAAACAAGGAGGCCACGAATCTGGCGGCGAAGACGATGATGGGCGTGCCGCCCAAGATCGATTCCTACCAGACGCTGGGCGACTTGTTGCTCGATTTTCCCGATCCGGATGCGGTTTCCGGGTATCGCCGTGAGCTGGAGTTGCCGAGCGGGATCGCGCGGACGACGTACACGGTGGACGGGGTGACCCACACGCGGGAGGTGTTTGCCAGCGCGCCGGATCAGGTGATCGTGGTCCACCTGACGGCCGACCGGCCGGGGAGCGTCAGTTTCACGGCGCGGTTCGACCGGCGTGACGCGGAGATGTCGGTGGCGGCGGGCAAGCGGCTGGTGATGCGCGGGAAACTGGGTGTCGACTACGAGGCGCAGCTGGTGCCGAGCGTGGCGGGCGGGAGCGTGGTGGTGAAGGATGGCGAGCTGGTGGTTGCCGGTGCGGACGAGGTGGTGCTGCTGGTGAATGGGGCGACGAGTTATGTGAATGCGCGGGATTATTCGGCAGACGCCACGGCGAGGTGCGAGGCACCGCTCAAGGCGGCGTGGAAGAAGCGGATCGGACAACTCCGGGCCGACCACATTGCCGACCACCAGAGCATGTTCAACCGGGTGAAGCTCGACCTCGGGACGACGGATGCGGTGAAGCTGCCGACCGACGAACGGCTGCAGGCGATCAAGAAGGGCGCGCGCGACCCGCAGTTTGAGGCGCTCTATTTCCAGTATGGCCGGTATTTGCTGATGGGCAGCTCGCGGCCTGGGCACCTGCCGGCGAACCTGCAGGGGAAATGGTGCCAGAACTACAAGGCGCCGTGGAACAGCGACTACCATTTCAACATCAACTTCGAGATGAACTACTGGCCGGCGGAGACGACCAACCTGGCCGAGTGCCACCTGCCGTATTTCGACTACGTCGAGAGTCTGGTTCCGTTTGGCGAGGACACCGCGCGGAGGCATTACGGCGCGGACGGCTGGGTGGTGCACCATCTGTCCGACATTTTCGGCAAGACGACGCCGGCGGACGGGGTGCACGGCGTGTGGCCGATGGGCGCGGCGTGGCTGAGCCGGGACTTCATGGAATACTATTACTTTAGTAGTGACCGGGGGTTTCTGGAGGAGCGCGCGTATCCGGTGATGAAGGGGGCGGCGGAGTTCATGCTGGATTTCCTGATCGAGGCGCCGGAGGGGAGTCCGGCGGCGGGGCGGTTGGTGAGCAATCCGTCGCACTCGCCCGAGAACGCGTTCATCAAGGAGGATGGCACGCAGTCGGTGTTCACCTATGCGGCGACGATGGACCTGCAGATCATCCACGAGTTGTTCACGAACGTGCTGGAGGCCAACCGGGTGCTCGGCGGGGACGCGGAGTTCCGCAAGGAGGTGGAGGCGGCGCTGGCCAAGCTGGCGCCGATGCAGATCAGCGAGAAAACCGGGCGGCTGCAGGAGTGGATCGAGGACTACAAGGAGAAGGACCCGCGGCACCGCCACACGTCCCACCTGTACGGGCTGCATCCGGGGCACCAGATCTCGCTGCAGAACACGCCGGAGCTGTATGAGGCGGCGAGGAAGTCGCTGGAGGCGCGGGGCGACGGCGGCAAGGGGTGGAGCATGGCGTGGAAGGTGAATTTCTGGGCGCGTTTCCACAACGGCGAGCGGGCGCATCAGCTGCTCGGCAATCTGCTGGGCAAGATGACGCTGACGAATCTCTTCGACACTCATCCGCCGTTCCAGATCGACGGGAACTTCGGCGGCACGGCGGCGATCGCCGAGATGCTGTTGCAAAGCCACGCCGGCGAGGTGGAGTTGTTGCCCGCGCTGCCGCCGGCCTGGCAGACGGGATCGGTGGAAGGCTTGCGCGCGCGCGGCGGCTTTGAGGTGGATGTCCGCTGGAAGGATGGAAAACTTGCGGGAGCGAAGATCACCTCGCTGCACGGCAATCCGCTGAAGGTTCGCTACGGCGACAAGGTGGTGGAGAAGCAGCTGGCGAAAGGCGAGGTGTTTACCTGCGGTGGCGGGTTGTGACCGGCAGGTGCGCCGGCCCGGAGGGTTGCCATTGTGAGAAACCGCAGTGGCCGCAGTGGCAACTCAGCGGGCGTAGTCGGGGAGGATGTCGGGCGGGATTTCGGATTTGTCCCGGCCCTGGTGTTTGGTCCAGCTTCCCGCTTGTTTCGTCCAGCGGGTGATTTGTCCGTTATCGCTGTTGTAAACCCAGACCTGGTCTTTGGAGTCCCATCCCCAGTAGATGTTCAGATTGCCGACCATGGTGGACTCTTCGTCCTTGTATTCGCGGGTTCCCGCACTGTCGAAAATGGTGACCTTCCAGACACCGGTTCCGGCATACTCAGGATGGGTCGTGTTCTCCTCGATCGGGATCCGCAATCGATAGTCGCCGCTTGGGGACGGGAGGTTCTGGGTCTGGTTCTTCCTGGGCGGATGCGGTTTGCACGCTGCCAACGAAGCAAGGGCGCAGAGGCCGGCGAGTTGACTGATCCTGCTCATTTTCGTCACGAGACGTCCGGCTGATGGCTTGGCTTAGTTCACGCCCTTGTTGGCGATGCTCTTCTCGAAACGTTCGAACGATTCGGCTTCCTTGCTTGCCGGGTCGATCGCCTTTGCTTCGGCGAGTGTTTTCCGGGCAAGGTCGTAATTTCCCGATTGGGCGAAGATTCTGGCCTTCATGCCCATGAGTTTCTGTTTTTCGCCGGTTTTCACCCCATCGGCCACCAGTCTGGAATCGATCAGTCGCAGCATTCCTCCGGTGTCCTTCTTCAGGGACAGTCTGCTGAGGGTCCACTCGAAGACTTCCTTTTTCTCACGCGCGGCGTATCCGGTCTGATCCTCGGGGTCGGCGGCCTTGAGTTGATCGATCTCGTCGCCGTAGCAGGAGGCGATGAGGACGGTACGGAGTCCGGTGCTCTTCATTGCGGCGAGGATCTGATTTGCCTTGGCGAGGCCTTCCATGCCATCCGCCTTGGCGAATTCCGCAGCGGATTTCTGCTTTTCGGCCAGCAGTTCATCGAGATGTTTCAGGTAGTTTTCCGGTCCGCCTTTTTTGTATCCGGTGCGGCGGTATGGCTTGCCGGCGGAATCCATGAGCAGGACGGTGGGATACGATCCGATGGCATAGTGCGTCTTGAGCTCCGCGTTCTGGGCAACCGTCTCCTCGCTCATGGCCGAGGTGTCGCGCGGGTAGTCCAGTTCGACCAACACGAACTTGTCCTTCACGGCTTGCTTGAAGGAGTCGTGCGCGAACACCTCCTTCCGAAGGCGGATGCAGTAACCGCACCAGTCGGAGCCGGTGAAATCGACCAGCAGGTCCTTGTTTTCCGCGGCCGCTTGTTTTTTCGCGGCGGCGAAATCGGTGGTCCAACTGTCGTCTCCGGCGAATGCGGAACTGTGGAGGGCCACCATGGCGGCACAGGAAACGGAAAGCATGCGTAGCGCGGTCATCACGGTGGCGAAGATGGAATCAGCCGGCGGCGGCGTCCATCGCAATCACGCCGAAACCGCATCCGGCGGCCGAGTCCGGCGGTCGGGGGCTGGCGGGATTTGAAAGAATGGTGGAAATCCGGAGTAGTGTCCGGATGCGGGACTGATCCGGATCCGGACGAATAACGCCCGCGCAACAGAAACCCAAAAACCAATGAAAAGACCGATTGCCATCTGTATTGTCGCCGCCTGCCTGGCAAGTGTGAGCGGACTGGAAGCGAAGCAAGCACCCGAACTCCGCAGGGGGGACCGAAAAGTGGCGGTGGAGAAACCACAGGAGAAAATCCGCAAGAAAATGCCGGCTGAGAAACCGGAGCTGCGCGGCAAGGCGGAGCATGAGAGGAAGATGGAGAGCCCGAGAAAGCCGGAGGACAAGGGGGCCGCGAAGATGGGCCAACAGCCACCGGCACGGCAGGCTGCAGCCGCTCAGCGGGAGGAAATGGCGAGACATGCCAAGGAGATGACGGCGAGGATCGAGGCCAAGGTGCGCCGCGAGATGCTGCTCGAGCAACGCAAGGATGCGGAGGCGACCCGTCGGCTGGCGTCTGATTTCCTGAAGTCCGCGGAACGCAAGGTTGCCGGGATTGACCGTGAGATTGCGGCGATCGAAAAAATGCGGAAGAACTGGCAGGAGGCGGACCGCAAGCGTGCCGCAGCCGCGATGGAGCGGAAGAAGCGTGAAGCGATGGCGCGGGAACGCGCGGAGTTTGCCAGGGTGAAGGATGAGCTGCACAAGGTGACGCGCGAGCTGCGGCAGATGCACCAGGAGATGGATGCGCTCCGCGCTAAGGCGGAGGTGAAGCCGGAGACGAAGAAGCCGGCAGCGCCGAAGGTGAAGCAGGGGGCGGCGAAGGGAGCGAAGAAGTTGAAGCAGGATGGGAAGAAGGATGGGAAGAAAGAGGGTAAGAAGCCGTAACGGTTGAGCGCACGGTGAGAACCGGACTGCCGTGCGGTGGTCCGGTTCCGGCCGGCTGGCGCGGGATGCGGGGGGAGGTGATTTGGCGCTTTGCCCGCCAGGCCGGAGGGGCTATCAACTGCGCCGGTTGATGAGTGAAGGGAATCCATATTCGCCGCCTGCGGTGGCGGAGTCCGAAGTGCCCGTTCATTGTTATTGGCAGGTGGACGGGACGGATTTGCTGGCGAGAAACGCAACGACGCTTCCGAAGGTCGATCTGGAATCCGGCTTGGCCACCATGGATGGTTCTGCGGTGTTTCGCCGCCGTGACGACGTGCAGCCGGGCATCGTGCTCATGGGGCTGGCGCTTTTTGGGGTGATACTTGTGCTGCGTTCCCAACTGGATGTGAGCATGCCGGTGATCATGATGGGGATCTTTGCGGTGACGTTCGTGTTTGGCAGGGTTTCGGTGTTCCGGAGAGGGGGTGGTGGACCCGAAGGGGTGTGGCTTTTTGTGGATGTGCGGCGGGCGAAGAGGGTTCGCTGGCGCAAGCGGATCCGGATCGCGGCTTTGCTTCTGGTCGGTTTGGGAATTGTGGCGGGGTTTTATCTGCCCGCTGTTTTCGGATGGATGGACACCGGTTATTTCATGATCTGGCTGCTGGGGGGCGTGCCGCTCGGGGTTGTGCTGATAGTGGCGATAGGCGTGTGGTCGGCGCTGGACCGGGGGAAAGTCCGGCTTAAATCGGGTCCGTCCGGCTGGGTGCGGATCACCGGGGTGCACTCCGCCGCCATTGACCGGCTGCGGGAGTTGCAAGCCGGGGTGGATGGTGAGGGTGCCGGAAAGGCGGGGGATGATGGTGGTCGCGAGCGTGGGATCCGCACGATGTATTATCACCGGTTTCCGCTCCGGCTGTTGCTCGGCCCGAACTGGAAGAACCCGTGGATTGTTTTCAACCTGGTGCTGATGAAGTGGTTGCGGTCGCGACTGCTGGAGCAGGAGACGTATCACTTCAGCGAGGCATCCGAACGCCAGGTGGACGAGCTCTGCGCGACGATGAGGAACCGGGCGGAGGAGTGGCTGGCGGCGCATCCGGACTGGGTCTGTGTGCACGCGAACCAGCTGGGTTCGCCGGCCGGGCATTTTTTCACCGAGAGCATGGTGATGGCGTCGCCCGGTCTCGAGCACTGCATGGTGACGACCTGCAGCTGGACGGTGCAGAAGCCGGATCGGGTGATCGCCGAGGCGTGTTTCCACAGTTGGGTGGATGGGTTGGGGCTGGTCTCGACGATGGACCATCCGACGCTGGATCTGCCGGTGAAGGATGAGATCCGGCGGCGGGTGAGGGGGACGCCCGAGCAGGTGTTTGCGGCGCATCTCGGGTTCTGTGCCGGGGGCGGACTGAGGCCGCCGGAGGACATCGGCACACTGCGGGAGAGGCTGCTGGAGAAGCGTGAGGAGATGGACCGGCTGCTGGTGGAGCTCGGTTACCAAAGCGAGACGCGCCGGGTGCCGGACCCGGGTGTCAGGCCGTGAGGGGGAATGCGGGACCGGGGGAATGCGGGACCGGGGGATTGCGGAAGGGGGGATTGCGGAAGGGGGGTGAAGCCGTTAAGAGTGGCGGAGCACGCTCCGTGAGACCCCGATGACGCGGGCCGCGAGGGAGGCTTGAGAGAATCAAACGAGAGAAACCATGAAGTTCATTACCAAGACAATCCTGACGGGCGTGGTGGCGCTTGCGAATCCGCTGTTTGCGTCGTTGGAAGTGGCGTCGGTTTTCACCGATCATATGGTGTTGCAGCGGGACCTGCCGGTGCCGGTGTGGGGGCGTGCGGATGCGAACGAGCGGGTGGCGGTGGCGATCGCCGGCCAGCAGCAGGTGGCGGTGGCGGGTGCGGACGGCCGCTGGTCGTTGAGTCTGGATCCGCTGGCGGGTTCGTTTGAGCCGACGACGATGACGGTGTCTGCCGGTGGTGGGGACGAGGTGGTGCTGGAGGATGTGTTGGTGGGGGAAGTGTGGATTTGTTCGGGCCAGTCGAACATGCAGATGGCGGTGAATGCGGTTCCGGAGATGAAGGAGCTGGCTGCGGGAGCGAAGGGAAATGGGAAGGAAAAGGGGAAGGGAATCCGGTGTTTCGAGGTCGAGCGGTCGGTGGCTTTTGAGGAGCAGGAGCGCTGTGGCGGGAAGTGGGTGGACGGTCCGCCGAACAGCGCGGTCGCGTTTGGATTTGCGCATTTCCTCCAGCAGGATGCGAAGGTGCCGGTGGGGATCATCCTGACGTGCTGGGGGAGCTCGGGGATCGAGGCGTGGATGCCGCGTGACATGGTCGAGACGGTTCCGCATTTCAAGACGCTGATGGAGGATTTCGACAAGGACCGGGAAACGCGGGACAAGATTCAGGCGATTCTGGACGGCCCGCGACCGTGGAAGGGCAAGGATGACGTGTTTTTGCGCCGCCAGATCAACGTGCTCTACAATGCGATGATGGCGCCGCTGGCACCGGTTGCGGCGCGCGGGATGGTGTGGTATCAGGGCGAGCGGAACACGCAGTCGATGCACGGCATGGTGGACCAGCCGTGGTTTGCGCGGAACTCGGGGATGTTGAAATACGCGGATACCCTGAAGGAGTGGATCAAGCGGTATCGCAAGGCGTGGGGACGCGACGATTTTGAGGTTCTCGTGGTGATGCTGCCGGGATACGGGAAGACCCTGCCGGGCGGTCCGAAGGGCGGGCCGGAGAGTCCGGTGGCGCATTCGTGGGCGTGGTTGCGGGAAAGCCAGCTGAAGGCGCTGGAGCTGCCGCATGTGGCGGTGGCGAATACGATTGATTTGGGGGATGTGAAGAACGTCCACCCGAAGGACAAGCTGCCGGTCGCCCGGCGTCTGGCGTTACTGGCGGCGCGGGATACCCTGGGCGTGATGGTGGAGGCCGAAGGGCCGGTGATGGAGCAGGTGGAGGCACGGGGAAATGCGCTCCGGGTGCGCTTCGAGCACGCGGACGGGCTGAAGACGAGCGATGGTGAGCCGCCGAGCGGGTTCTGGATCGCGGAGGACACGGACCACTGGGTGCCGGCGGATGCCGAGATCCGGGGTGAGGCGGTGGTGCTGAAGGCGGCGGAAATGGCGGCGCCGCGGTATGTGCGCTACGCTTTTGCCGGGAAACCGAAAGTGAATCTGGTGAACGGTGCGGGTTTGCCGGCGGTTCCGTTCCGCAACGACCCCTTCGTGCCCGCCAATTAGGCTGATTTCGTCTCGACGCGCCACGGGTGCTGATGTGTGGTCGGGTGATGAAACGATGGATCATCGCATGGCTGGGAGCCGGGCTCTCACTGGCTTCCGCGGAAACGCTGCACGTGCTGGTGCTCGAGGTGGACCAGCGCCTGGTGGCACCGACCTGCGAGCGGGCGATTGGCGGGGATCCGGAGGCCTTGGGCGAAGTGATCGGCAAGCTCCGGAAGCTGGTTGCGGGCGGATCGGTGAGGGAGTGGCTGAGTCTTGAGATCGAGCGCACGGACCCGCTGAAGCGGATCGAGACCGGGCGCATGAAGTATGTCGATGTGCCGAAGCGCGACAATAAGCGGGTGAAGGTCGGGCATGAGCACCGGTGGTCGCGGAGCGAGACGTATGTCAGCCGGAATTTGAAACTCAGCCGGATCATGGATGCGGACCACCTGCATCGTTTCGGGTTTCACTTTTACCATCTGCTGCACGATCACTGGACGCTTTCGGCGGGATTGCGCACGCCGAAGGGCGCGTTGTTCGTGTTTGAAAAACTGTCCGAAACGGACGCGGGCGCGAGCGATCCGAAATGGATGGTGTCCTCGTTGTCGGAAAAGAGATCGAGCTCCTTGAGGGCCGGCACCGCCTCCGCGATTTTCCTCAATTCGCCGATGGGTCGGGCGGGTCTTGTGCGGATTCCGGATTCGGAGTCATTTGGAGCGAGTGCTGAGTTTGACGATGCGGTCCACACGTCCTACTCGCAGGGGTTTTCGGTATCGTCGGCGGCATTTCAGGCGTGGCGGCCGAAGGAAGACCCGCAGTTGAAGCTCAAGTTTCCCGAAAGGAGCGGGGTGGACATGAATCTGGTCGTCGAGCAGGGCACGAACCGGCTGACGGCCCACTCGGCAAAGCATGTGATGCCGATCGAGAAAATCCCGAGCGTGGGCGGGTTCGTCGCGCTCCAGCGGGACAATACGCGGCAGGGGACCACCACGAGGAGCGCACCATCGCAGAAAGAGAAACCGGAGTATGAGCTCCGTTCCCTGGTGATCGGGCGCGGCGAATGGGACTAGTGCACCGAATCGGAAGTCCGGATGCAATCGGTGGTTTCGACTGGTCATCAATTGCGATCGGGCGTTTTTTTGTTTCGACAGTTCTGGACGCAATCGTCTCTCTGGCCTCCTATTTCTCATGAAACCCACGTTTGTCTTTCTCGCCCTGGTATCCTGCTTGTGGATTCCATCGCCACATGCCGCTGCGGACACGATCCTGTATTACGACAGTGTGAGTGGAGGGACCGCGGATGCCCTGGATCGTCTTGATTCACAGACGGACTCCAGCTTGGTCGCATCGTCCTCGGCGACGACCACGCTCGGCAGCAATGCGGTATTTGCCTCGGAACATGCCAGCCAGACCGCGGTTCAAGGTCTTGGGGACGGCTTGGACAAGTTGTTCCGCTTTGGATCCAGCGCGGGTGGCACCGGCACGATGTCCGGCACTCTGAGCGTGGCCCACATGGCGAATGGCCCCTACATCGAGGTGAGCTTCACCGCTAAGCAGGACCTGATTCTCAACGAGTTGAGCTTCAAGCTCTACAACAACTCCAACAACGCCTCGAGCTACGGTGCGCGCGACGCCGGACTCTTCGTGAAGGTGGGCGGGGACGGGTTTTCCCAGTTCGGCGACTCGTTTACCTCTCCGACCAACAATGGCAACCAGGGCACCGTGACCTTCAGCGGCTATCTCGAAGCGGCTGAGGGGGATCTGGTGGTGCTCCGGATTGCCTTCACCGACCGGACACGGACCAATAACGACAACCAGGCGGCCACCCGCATCGGTGCGATCAACATCTCCGCGAGCGCCGGAACGATTTCCGAAAAATTCCGGATCATCAGCTACAACATCCACGGCGGCAAAGGCCCCGATAACGAGGGCACTCCGGAAACCAACCTCACTGCCTTCCGGGAAAACTTCATGCAGAACGAGGATTTGATCTGCCTGCAGGAGGTCGACAACGGCGATTGCTGGGACGCGGTGCAAACCGTGTTTTCCGACTACCCCTACCGCTACCGGACGATCAATCAGGAGACCGACTACTATTTCTGGGAAACTCCAAAAGAAACCTCGATTGCGATCATATCGAAATACCCGTTCGAAAGCACGACCTACGAGCTGATCCAGATCGACCCGACTTATGACAAATGGCAGCGCCACGCGCAGCACGTGACCGTCAGTGTCGGCGGCGAACCGGTGCATGTTTTCCATTTCCACAACACCTATAATTTCAACACCAACGACTGGGAGTATGAGAAATCCGGGATGGAGAAGTTCCGTGACTATGTGTATTCGGAGCTGGGGATCAGTTCGCTCGATGACGGTGGCCGGCTGGTGATGTTGGGGGATTTCAACCTGCTTCAGGCAAATGTCGCCAGCATTCTGCCCACTCCGTCTCACAAGTATGACGGTCGGGATCACATCCTGAGTGTGCCACTGTTCACGACCAGTGGGAAATACGCCACGGTTTCTGCGGATTTGTCCGACCACCCGGCGATCTGGGCTTCGATCGACTTGGCCGGCCCGACTCCCAACCCGATGACCTGGGAATCCGCGCCAGCGGCGGTGGATGCCAGCTCGGTGACCATGACCGCCACCACCGCCAACGACAGCAATGGCGTGCAATATTACTTTACCAACATCAACGTCGCCGACGGTTCGCACGACAGCGGCTGGCAGAGCAGCCCGGTTTACACCGACACCGGCCTCGGCACGCGGGTGGACTACAGCTACACGGTGAAGGCACGCGACCTGTCGGTGAACTTCAACGAAACCTCGCCCAGCGCCGTCACCGCCGTCGCGGAGGCTCCCGAGAGTGTTGCGGATTTCTATGAGACTCCTGAGGACCAAAGCCTCGACATCCCGGCTGCTGGCGTGCTTGCCAATGACACGGACAGCAACAACGACACGCTCAGCGCCGTGCTGGTCTCCGGTGTTTCCCATGGCTCGCTGACCCTCAATGCCGACGGATCGTTCAGCTACACTCCGGAGGCGGACTACCACGGCCTGGACAGCTTCAGCTACAAGGCGAACGACGGAGCGCTCGATTCGGACGCCGCCACGGTGACGATCACCGTGACCGCGGTGAACGACACGCCGGTGGCCGTGGACGACAGTGGCACGACCGCCGAGGACACGGCGCTGACGGTGCTTGCGCCGGGCGTCCTGTCGAACGACAGCGATGTGGAAAGCAGCCCGCTCAGCGCCATCGTCGTGGCGGGTCCGGCAAACGGCACGCTCACGCTCGATGCCGACGGCGGCTACGTTTACACCCCCGCGGCCAACTACAGCGGCGCGGACAGTTTCACCTACAAGGCGAACGACGGCGCGCTGGATTCGAACGTCGCGACGGTCAGCCTCACGGTCACGGCCGCGCCCTCCGGCTATGCTTCATGGGAATCCGGCATTGCTTGGGAGTCCGGCGATGACAGCTCGCCAACCGGCGACCCCGACGGCGACGGCGTCGTGAATTTCCTCGAATTCGCCTTCGATCTCGATCCGCTCGTGGCGGGGCAGGACGGCTTGCCCGCCCTGAGTCAAAACGGAGCGGACTACGCATACGAATTCAACAACGCCCGACCCGGGATCAGCTACGAGGTGCTGCTGTCCACCGATCTGCTCAGCTGGAGTGATCCGGCGTTTGCGGTGGTGACGAGTGAATCGAGCATGCCGGTCACCATCCCCGCCAGCGAAATGGCAAACGGCTCGCTCTTCGTCCGCCTGCGGGTGTCGGAATGACCGGGTCAAACATGGCGTTCTGGTAGATAATATCTCCGGGAAATGCGCTACAGGGCACATCCGGCAACCCGGCGTCCGGCGATGCAAGCATTCAAATTCGAGGCAAGGCGCAGGGCGATCAAGCTAAGGAACAACCCACTCAAGAAGCGCCAATAAGAACCACAGATTCAGACTGATTAGACGGATTTCACTGATTTTTAAAGACCTTTGAGGGTGAAGAGCTCCCAACTCGCGAGACATTCGGAGCACCATGCCTTCCCAGATAGAGAACCATCATTGAATTCAGTGGTTCTGCTGCCGAGCTGATCAAGCGTTTCTTCCTAACTTGATCGCCCTGAGGCAAGGCGCGACGAGGAAGTGAATAGCCATTCACGACCGAGGAGCAACGAAGCATTGGGGTTGAAGGTGCTGCGCCCGGAACGGCGGCACTTACCTTTGCTCGGCGAAGCCGCTCCAATCAACAGCACCAAACTCTGCCGCGGCGGGTGTTGGATTGCCGGATGTGCCCTCAATTTCCCGGCACGGTGAATCTCCTTGGCTGGGCGGGTGAGGCGGCTACCTTTCGCCCCGGAGCCCACGGTGTTTCCGATGGCATCTGGCCTCTCCCTTTCCTGAAAACCGCAAACTGCCTGCCGTGAAGACTCATCTATGGAATAAGTTGATCGAAACGGTGAAAAAAGAGGTGGTTCCTGCCTTGGGATGCACGGAGCCCGTCTCGGTGGCCCTGGCGGCGGCGATTGGCGCGCGAAAGTTGTCGGGCAAGCCGGTGGGGATCGAGGTTTTCGTCTCCCCGAATCTGATGAAAAACGGCATGGGCGTGGGAGTTCCGGGCACGGGCATGGTGGGCTTGTCCATCGCGGCTGCGGTCGGCGCTGTCGCCGGTGATCCGGACGCAGGTCTGGAGGTGTTGAAAAACATCACGGACGCGGAGGTGCTGGAAGCAAAGGAACTGCTTGATCGTGTGTCGGTTGAGCTCGCTGATGTCCCGAACATCCTTTTCGCAAGGGTCACGCTGAGCAGCGCGACGGAGCATGTTTCCGTGACGATCGCGGACTCCCATACGCGGGTCGTGTCGATTGGGGAAAATGGCAGGACGACCTATCATGAGCCTGCCGGAACACACGAGGGTGATGACTCGTGGGACAATGAGCTCGATGGTGTGGTCGCCCGGGACATCTACGATTTCGCCCTGAATGTGCCTCTCGAGGACATCGCGTTTATCAACCAGGCGAGGGAACTGAACAAAGCGCTGTCAGACGAAGGCTTGGTGGGGGAATACGGACTACGGACCGGCAAGACCTTTCAGCGCAATGTCGAACGCGGCTTGTTGTCGCATGATTTGCTCACGGATGTCGTGATGCGCACATCGGCTGCATCGGATGCGCGAATGGACGGCGCGATGAAGCCGGCGATGAGCAACTCGGGCTCTGGAAACCAAGGGATCACGGCGACCATGCCGGTAGTGGTGGCGGCGGAATACTTGAAGGCGTCTGATGACATGACGATGCGGGCATTGATCCTTTCCCACTTGCTGGCGATCTACATCAAGAGCCGGCAAAACAAGCTGTCGGCGCTCTGTGGCGCGACCACCGCGGCGATGGGGGCTTCCGCCGCGATCACCTACCTGCTGGGAGGAAACTATCAGCAAATGTCCCATGCTGTAAGCAGCATGATCGGTGATGTTTCCGGGATGATCTGTGACGGGGCAAAGCCGGGCTGCGCGATGAAGGTTTCCTCTTCGGCCGGTGCGGCCGTCAAAGCGGCGCTGATGGCATCCGACGATTTTCATGTGACTGGCAATGAGGGGGTTGTCGGAAATGACGTCGAAACCTCGATTCGCAACCTTTGTGCCCTGGCCAATGGCGCGATGGTGCAGACGGACATCCAGATCCTCGAACTCATGAGGAACAAGCACTGACGGGCCGGATCGCGGGGCAACGCTGCCCCGGCAGGCCCGATCCAAGCACAGTGGAGACGCGGGAACCTGGTGTGTCGCAACTGGTTGCCAACTAAATGCCAGGCATTTAGTGCGGTTGGTGCGCGTAACTGACTGGGAATGTGCTATTCACGGGGATTTCGGTGGTGAGCATGCCGGGCGGAATCGGGGCGGAATCGGGGCGGATTGAGTGGGGATCTTCGGGAGGATTTCGTGGCTTCGATTGAAACTGTATGCCAGGCATTTAGTAAATGGTCGAAACGTAACTAGCGTGTAATGAGCGATTAACGTGAAATGAGGTGGTGAGAGAACCGGGCGGATCTGGGGCGGATTCCGTGGCTACGAGCCGGATGGGTGCGGGGATTGGCTGTTGCGCGGATTGGCGGCGGGATCGTCGGATGATGACCCGCGGATGGGGGCATCGATCCAGTGAGTCCGGGCTGGTGAGTGTTGGCTCTTGCGGATTGCCTCGGAAAGGTTATCTATTATGGCAGGCGCCCATTAAACGGCGGGAGATCAAGCTCCAAACAGATGGATACCAGCCACACACTCGCTCTCATTTCCGCATGCGGAATGGTTCTCATGTCCTGCGGGGAGCGGAAGGAAGCGGAATCCCGCGGTGAGACGGAGCGGCCGACATCCGCAGTGGAGACTCTGGAGGTGGCATGGAGCGAGCAACCGTTGTTCGAGGTGTCCATGGGCACGGTGCAGCCCTATCGCCGGGCAGAGGTTTCCGCGAAGGTGACCGGCCGCGTGCTGGAGATGTTGGCCGTGCCGGGAAATCGCGCGGAGGAGGGCGAGATCCTGGCGAGGATCGACGCTGCCGAGTTGCGTGCGGCGGTCGAACAGACGAGGACCGCGCGGGACCAGGCGAAACGGGATTTCGACCGGGTCTCGGAGTTGGTGCGAAAGAACGCCGTTTCCCAATCGGATTTCGAGCAGGTGCGTGCGCGCTATTTCGGGGCGGTTTCCGCCACGGAGGAAGTGGAGCATACGCTGGCGAATGCCGAGGTGAGTGCGCCGTTTGCGGGCATGATCACCCGCAAGGACATGGATCCGGGTGATTTCGCCATGCCGGGAAAGCCGTTGTTTGCGATGGAGGATTCCAGCCGCCTGCGGCTTGAGGCGAATGTCGCGGAATCCCTGGTCGGCTCGATGAAGGTCGGCGACAAGATCCGGGTGACGGTGGACACCGCGGGAATGGACGCGCTGGGGACGGTCGCCGAAGTCTCGCCGGCTGTGGATGCGGGCAGTCGCACGTTTCTGGTGAAAATCGATTTACCGCAGCAGCGCTCGTTGCATGCGGGCCAGTTCGGGCGGGCGCACATTCCCCGCGGCATGCAGCGGATGCTGGAGGTGCCGGCGTCCGCGGTGATCAAGCGCGGGCAGATGGAGATCGCGTTTGTGGTGAGGGACGGCCTGGCGTGCATGCGGTTGGTGCGCAGCGGCCGGACCGAAGGCGGGCGGGTGGAAATTCTTTCAGGTCTGGACCCCGGTGACGTGTTGGTGGTGGTGCCGGGCCCGCAGCTCCGCGACGGCGACCCGGTGACCAGCACGGACCGCTGATTTCGCCTTCCGCAAAACAACGTGATGAATCAGGAACGCACACCCGAAGCACGTGGTCTTGCCGGACGGCTGGCGGCCATGTTCGCCGAATCCAAGCTGACTCCGCTGATCGTGATCGCCAGTGTGTTGTTAGGGGTGTTCGCGCTGGTGAAACTGCCGCGCGAAGAGGAGCCGCAGATCAAGGCGCCGATGATCGACGTGATGGTGTCCATGCCGGGTGCCTCGGCGCGGGAGATCGAGGAACGTGTGACCCGTCCGATGGAGCAGCTGCTGCACGAGATCAGCGGCGTGGAGTATATATACAGCACGTCGCAGCCGGGCGAGAGCCTGGTGATCGTGCGCTTTCTCGTCGGCGAGGATTTGGAGGAATCCATTGTCCGGCTGAACCAGAAGCTGCAGGCGAACACGGACCGCATTCCGCCGGGGGTGACGCCGCCGCTCATCAAGCCGCGAACGATCGATGACGTGCCGGTGCTGGCGCTGACGTTTCATGGCGGCGGTGCCGATGCGCTGACCCTGCGGCGGCTGGTTGCGGAGGTCGGGGATTCGGTCAGGCAGGTGGAGGATGTGGCGGAGACGACGTTGATCGGCGGCGAGTTGCGGACATTCCGGGTGCTGGTGGATCCGGCGAAGCTCGCCTCGCGCGGGATGACGCTCGCCGGGATGGTGCCGGTGCTGCAGCAGGCGAACCGCCAGAGACGGTCCGGTGCCATCGTCACCGGCGGTGAGGAGATCCTGGTGGAAAGCGGTGGATTCATCCACTCTGCCCGCGAACTGAGCGACATCGTTCTGGGTGCGCAGGAGGGGCGGCCGGTCTATCTGCGGGATGTCGCCCGGGTGGTGGACGGAGCGGGTGATCCGGCGCACTATGTGCTCAGCGGGCGCGGCGCGGCGGTGGGTGGACCGGGCAATGAGGAGGCCGCCGTCACCCTGGCGGTCGCGAAACGGCCGGGCGCCAATGCGATCACCGTGGCCGATCATGTGTTGGAAAAGGTCGACTCGCTCCGGGATTATCTGATCCCGGCGGACATTGAGGTGACCGTGACGCGCAACTACGGGGAAACCGCCGCCGAGAAGTCCGATGAACTGCTGCTGCACATGGGGATCGCGGTGCTGGGAGTGGCGGTGCTGATCCTGATCATGCTCGGCTGGCGGGAGTCGGTGGTGGTGGCTGTGGCCATTCCGTCCACACTCGCACTCACCCTGCTGGTGTTTTACCTCAGTGGTTTCACGCTGAACCGGATCACCCTGTTTGCGCTGATTTTCTCGATCGGGATTCTGGTGGATGACGCCATCGTGGTGGTGGAAAACATCGCCCGTCACCAAGGGCTGCCGGAGAATGCCGGCAAGAGCGCGGTGCGGCGCGCGATCGCCGCGGTCAGCGAGGTGGGAAACCCGACGGTGCTGGCGACATGGGCGGTGATTGCCGCGATTCTGCCGATGGCCTTTGTCGGCGGCCTGATGGGCCCCTACATGCGGCCGATTCCGGTCGGGGCGACGGCGGCGATGTTGTTCTCGCTGTTGATCGCATTCATCGTCACGCCGTGGGCGGCGATCCGCCTGCTCAAGCACAGGCACGAGGTGGCGGAGGATGCCGGGCGGGAAAGCGCGCTGACCCGGGGCTACCGCATGTTCATGGGTTTTCTGCTCGGCAAACGGCGCCGGATGGCGGTGTTCATGGGGGTGATCGTGTTGCTGTTGGCCGGGTCGATGGCTCTGGTGGTGATCGGGTTTGTGAAGGTCAAGATGCTGCCGTTTGACAACAAGAGCGAATTTCAGGTGGTGCTCAACATGCCCGAGGGCACTCCGCTCGAACGCACCGCAGAGGTGGCGCGCGAGCTGGCAGGCATCGCCGCGGCCGAACCGGAGGTGACTGACTATCAGGTCTATGTCGGCACGGCGGCGCCGTTCAACTTCAACGGACTGGTGCGCCACTATTTCCTGCGCAGCGGCTCGAACGTCGCGGACATCCAGATCAACCTGCTGCCGAAGGCGGAGCGTGACGCCCAGAGCCACGAGGTGGCCAAGCGGGTGCGTCCGGCGCTGGCGAAGGTGGCGGAGAAATACGGCGCCCGCATCGCGGTGGCCGAGGTGCCGCCGGGACCGCCGGTGCTGCAAACGCTGGTGGCCGAGGTGTATGGCAGGGACCGCGACCAGCGCGAGGCGCTCGCCGGAACCGTGCGCGACATTTTCCGCAGGACTCCCGGCGTGGTGGACGTGGATTGGTATGGCGAGGAAAACCAGCAGCGGGTCTTGTTTCGCATCGACAAGGAAAAGGCGGCGCTTGCCGGCATCAGTGCGGAAACGATCTCCGAGACGCTGCGCATCGCGACCGGCGGCACGGATGTGGACCTCGCGCATGTCCCGGACGAGAAGGATCCGGTCTCGGTGCGGCTCGAGCTGCCGCGCGGCGAGCGGTCGGACTTCAGGAAACTGCTGGCTCTGCGGGTGCGGGCGGGGGATGCCAACCAGCTGCCCGAGCGATCGTCCAGCGCGGAGACTCCGCTGATTCCGCTGGGTGAATTGGTCACCCCGGAGGAGACGGTGATCGACAAGGCCATTTACCACAAGAACCTGCTGCCGGTGACCTATATCACCGGTGACGTCGCCGGTGCGGCGGAGAGTCCGGCCTATGCGGTGTTCGCCATGAACCGGGAAATCGCCAAACTCGACCGCGCGGACTACGGCGGGAGCAGCGGGAAGATCCGGATCCACAACCTGTCGCTGCCCACTCTGGATATTGAGCCATCGATCAAGTGGGACGGCGAATGGCACATCACGCTGGAGGTTTTCCGCGACCTCGGCATCGCCTTCGCCGCGGCGCTGGTGGTGATGTACATGCTCATGGTCGGGTGGTTCAAATCCTTCGCCACGCCGCTGATCGTGATGGCGGCGATTCCGTTCTCGCTGATCGGCGTGCTGCCGGCACACGGCGTGATGGGCGCGTTTTTCACCGCCACCAGCATGATTGGTTTCATGGCCGGCGGCGGCATCGTGGTGAGGAATTCGATCATCCTCGTGGACTTCATCGAGCTCCGGCGGAGCGAGGGGATGGCGCTTTTCGATGCGGTGATCGATGCCGGCGCGGTGCGTTTCCGGCCGATGGTGCTCACTGCAATGGCGGTGGTGGTGGGGGCTGCGGTGATACTGGCGGATCCGATTTTCCAAGGTCTCGCGATCGCCCTGATGGCCGGTGAGATTGCGTCCCTGCTGGTGAGCCGCATGGCCGTGCCGGTGCTCTACTACTGGATGGAAGCCCGTCACGACCGCGTTGCCGGCCCCCGGCCAATCCCGCCCGCTGGAGACCGGGAAGCATCCGGTCCCTCCCGCCTCACGGAATGAGCCGGTGGAATCCGGTCGGTGGAAACTCCGCAAAAAATACGATTTTGTGATTGCTGGATCGTCCGAGGTTCGATTGGATGACCGGAACGGATGACTTCAATCTGTCTCTCCGTCGCCCATCCGCCCGAAGCAACCCACGGCGCGCATCAGGGACGGGAAAGCAGGTTCCTATCCGAACCCTCCCCACGATAAATACCGATGAAAAACCCAAGTAAACTCATCCTCGCCGCTCTTCTTTCCGGATCGGTGGCACAGGCGGCAAACACCATTTTCGAAGCGAATTTTGAATCGGGACTGGCCGCAAATACCGGCACGATCACCTACAATGCAGGCTACAATGTTCAAGTGGCGGTGACCGGTGGTCCGGATGCCACATTGGGAAGCAACGTGCTCTTTGCGGATCCCACCACTGGAAGTGCCGCGGCCACCGATATCACGCTGACGCCAACAGTTGGAGCTTCGCTGACAGGCGGCCAGACGGCGGTTGTTTCCTTCGATTTCGCGATCAGACGCACCTACGGAGATAACAAGAGCCACTACGTGACGGGCTACGATTCCAGCAACACCATCATTTTTCAGTTCGTCTTGGGGGAATTGAATGAATTCGGCAATGGTGCCACTGACCGCCAACGTCCCGGCTATGCCACCAACACCGGTGCCTTTTCGTTTGCCGGGGAAATTGTTTCGGGTGCCACACCCGGATCATATTGGTTTGGTAACGACGCTGAGGGAGACGGATTCAACTCCAGCAAGGACGCGCACTTCGATTTGACGATCGGCGCTTCGGGTTGGTCAGTGTTCACGACGAAAGCCGATGGTGTCACCACGGCTCAGACGACGACTTTGGCGACTTACGACGGCGGCACCTTTACCGATCTAGCCTACGTCACGGTGACTGGAGAAAGCGCCGCAGCTGGCGGATTTTTCGACAACCTGACGATTGTTGCGGTTCCTGAGCCGTCCTCTGCGGCGCTTCTCGGACTCGGTGGTCTTGCTCTCCTCCGGAGACGTCGCAAGTGACCCCACTCATTTGCCAATGATCCCAAGGCCACTCTGAAAAGGGTGGCCTTTTTTTATGCTGCGCCCGGCAGGGCGCGCCGCATGCGGCTGAACCGGTTACTGCCGAGCTCGCCCGAAGGCGGCCGCAGTCGAACGGGGCGTTGGCGGCAGGTGTCCGGCGGTGATTTGCGAGGCAATATCTGCTCCTGGGCTCCTGGGCCCAACATAATATGCCAGGCATTTAGTGCGGCAAACCGGCCGGAACATTGGGAAATGGAGGGTTTGGGGTGATTTGGTGGATGAAAAAACGGGGCGGAACTGGGGCGGAATCGGGGCGGGAATGCCGCATGCTCTCGCGCAGCCCGCACTCGCATGGGCGAGGGTGTCCAGCGACAATTAGAAATTCCCTCAGCGACAATTAAAACTGACCACCGACGACAATTACTCTCATAGCGGTTTGGGGGTGGATTTGAGAGCGCGGGGTTCCGGCGGAGGGAGGGAAGCGAGGCCGGCGGAG